>JADFKI010000250.1 GCA_022565015.1 Chloroflexota bacterium | reverse complement strand
ACCGTGGGCTCGCAGATAGCTTATCCCCTGGTCACGGGCGGCAAGCCTATCCTATCGATTCCGCCAATGGTCATCGTAATGTATGAGGGCACCATGCTCGGCGCGATCCTATTCACGGTGATAGGAATCATACTCGAGTCCAGACTGCCCCGTATTTTCATGGGAGCATACGATACCAGAATCACGGAGGGGTACATCGGGGTGACGGTTACTTCCGAGGAGGACCGGATGAGCCGCGCGGAGGAAGTGCTCAGGCAGTCGGGCGCCGAGGAGATCAAGCGAGGCTGGGAGAACAATTAGGCCGATGAGATCGAATGCGGTTAGAGGCCCAACTCGCCGGTTAGCCGGAAGACACTGGAGGCTTCGCCTGCTGGCGGGCGTGGCGATTCTGTTGCTGCTGTTGGCCGTGGGATGTTACAACAGCAAGACCGGCGCGACCAATATCGGAGGGGCCATTAATTTTACGCTGCCGGTGTTCACCGAGACGGGCGGCAACATCGTAGAGATCTTTACCGAGATGCATTTCCAACCGTCGTACCGTGAGGGCGAGATTCCACGATTGCTGCCCCCTGAAGGCTCGGTGCCAATAACGGGAGCCGAGGTAGTCCCGGCAACCGTGGACGGATACAGCGGCCTGCAGGTTCCCTCTCGAGCCGCGCAGAATTATGACCCCGCGAACGCCCAGAGGCTATACACGGTGAACTGTCAGGTCTGTCACGGGGTTAGTTTGCAGGGCGATGGCCCGATACGTCCGTTCATGACCAGGGGGCCCTTCCCCGCCGATTTGACGGCCACCGTAACGGTCCAGGCTACCGACGGGGAGCTGTTCGGGTTCATTTCAGGCGGTGGAAGACAGGGGCTGTCCGCCATTTCGCGCGGCCGGGCCTCGGGCTCGCCAATGCCTCCGTTCAACAGGCTGCTTACGGAGGAGGACAGGTGGGCACTGGTCGTCTATTTGAGGTCCCGGATAGGGCAATAGCTCGCCTCCAGTCCTGAATACAAGAAGATGGTTCGGGTGGTTTTCCCGATCCATTTCTTTTTCAGCGGCTTCAGACTTCAGTTCGATTATTTCATGAATGGCCTTTAATTATAGGCGTGATAGAATATCGACATGGGAACATTCAGCGTGCCTATCAGCATTGGTAATTCGCAGCGAGAGCGTTGGCTTGACATTGACGCCCTGGTAGATACAGGTGCTTCAATCACCGCCGTTCCGGGGTCCATCCTGCGAGAGCTTGGTATAACTCCTCTCTTCAAACAGAGTTTCAGGTTTGCCCAAGGCGACCTTAGGGATATGGAAGTTGGACAGGCCTGGGTGCGGGTTGAAGACAAGGAGGTGGTGACCTTGTTGCTTTTCAACGACGAAGGGACCCAGCCCCTGTTGGGAGCCCTGGCCCTCGAGGGCGTGTTCTTGGGCGTGGACCCTCACGCCAAGAGGCTGATTCCCGTTGAGGGGCTTATGATGTGAGCCCTTCGGCGGATTTACCGTGCTAACCACAACAGTCACCTTGACTTTCGTGCCGCAGACCTTCCCGCGGTTGTTTTCTAGGGTCAAGGTGGCTACAGCGCCAGCGCCTTCAGCTTCTCCGGAATGATCTCCAGGCCCAGGCCGGGCCTCTTCGGCAACGTAATGTACCCGTCCCTGAACTCCACCGGCTCTACGAAAATCTCGTCCAGCTCCGGCCTTTGACCGGTGTACTCCTGGGGTCGTGTCGCCGTCTGGATCGTGGTGACGACGTGAAGTGAGGCCAGCGTGCCAATCGTAGGCTGCGTCTGGTGCGGCAGAAAGTGCTTGCTGTAGGTCTCGCTGAGGACGGCGATTTTCCTCATCTCGCTTATGCCGCCGCACTTGACGACATCCGGCTGCAGTACGTCGGGGTTGGCCTGCTCGATGAGATCGCGGAATTGCCATCTGGTGTACTCGTGCTCGCCGGCCGACACGGGGACGTCGAGCGCCTCCGTCACGCGTCTGATTCCCGCGTAGTCGTACTGCGCCACGGGCTCCTCGAAGTGGTAGATGCCAAGCTCTTCGAAACGCCTGCCCTGCGATATGGCGGTCGTGACCGAGTAGCCGTTGTTGGCGTCAAAGCTCAGCGGGATATCGTCTCCAACGAGCTCCCTTACCGCCTTGAACATGGCGAAATCCTTGGCAGGGTCGATATCGCGACGGTGAGGGCCCCAGTCCATTCTGATCTTGATGGCCTTGAACCCCTTGATAAGCGCGTCTTCGACCTTGCGTACCATCTCCTCGGGCTTAAGCGGCGCGCCTCCGCCTATAGAGGCGTACATGAGGACTCTGTCGCGGTAGCTGCCGCCCAGAAGGGTGCAGATTGGAAGCCCGGAAAACTTGCCCAAAATATCCCAGAGAGCGATGTCCACGCCTGCAATAGCCTCGGGCTGGACTCCATGGGGGCCAAGCTTGTATGTGCTGAACATCATCTTGTTCCAGAGCTTGTCGATTTCCAGCGGGTCTTCGTCCAGGAGCAAGGGCCCCAAGGCGTTGTTGACGAAATGCGCCAGTACATCCAGGTTCATGGGGCTGCACTCGCCTATACCGGCGATCCCGTCGTCGGTGAATATCTGGACGATAACGGAGCGCGTCTTCAATGCGGTCGCTTCAACTCTGGTGATTTTCATTGGCTATCTCCAAGATGTCTGCCGTTTTGGACGACTCTTTGCGGTTTCTTCCAGCTAGGAAAATAGGCTGTCCAGGGGCGGGCTTTGACCCGGTCCATGTCCATGACGGACGAAAAACTCCCGCCCGTGCTGAGCCGCCATTCGGTCCTTCAGCACGCGTGGCAGCGGATCGCTCTGGCTCTTATGACAGTGAATCGCCGCCCACTGCTGGGCGAGGTAAGACGATGTGTCGATTGTGGCGGAGACCTCTGCCTCTGGGACGCCCACGAAGGGAATAGTCGAGATGCTCCTGAGGTGCTCCGCGACGCTATCGAGAATCGACCAGAAGTAAAGGGCTGGGCAAGGACCGTCGTCGACGTTCGTATCAGCAATGGAAAAAGCCCGGACGACCGCCTCAGTCATTGCGATGTGGTCTGGGTTGCCGGTTATGCCGCCCGGAGCGAACGTCAACAATACGTCGGGGCGAAACTCCGAGATCGCAAGCGCAACTTTGTCCGCAAGCTCTTGATCGTCTGCCTGGTTGAGTTGCGTATCAGGATAGCTCCAGACTCTTACGTCTGAAATGCCCAGGGCCTCGGTCGCACACTCCAGCTCCGCCGCTCTGACTTGTCCCAGCTCATCCCCGTGTAAAACCGCGCCCAGCGTGCTGCCCTCGCCCCTTGTCGCGATAACAACGGCCACCTGAACACCCTCGGCGGCGTATTTCGCGAGCGTGCCGCCTGGCCCGAAAGACTCGTCGTCCGGGTGGGCAAAGATAGCCAGTAATCTTCCGGTCAACGAACTACTCCAGTGTTGCCAGCCTGGTTTCCAGGACCCTGCGCCTGCGCCTGTAGTCCGTTTCGCTCACAGAGCCCGACCGAAAGCCGCCCTCGAGGTCTGCAATCATGTCGCGAAGGGCATCGCGTTCCAGCCGCGAGAGGTCGCCGCTACGCACTCCATGGGCTCCCGCGGATGCGAGCTCGGAGCGTCTGCCGCGCCGCACCAGGGCAAAAGCGACAAGAATGCCCAGCAGGACGGCCAGACCTATTGGGCCTGCGTATTCGAGTCTCAAGCCGTCGAAACCTCCGGTAAGTCGCTGGCGCAGCGTCTGCTTGGGCAGACCGCCAAGCACGACGGAGATACGCGATCCATCGTCGATGTTCGTCGCCTCGATTAGCTGGTAATCGCGCTCACCGATAGCTACGGTCGATGCAGGTCCAAGCTCCGGACTGGATAGCGACAGGACCTCGACCGGTGACAGTATCCTGAGAGATTTGGCGCCGTACCGCATGGTCTTTTCGAAGGTAAACTGCGTCCCTGAGTACGGGAACTCGTATGTGAACATGAAGTCGTGGCTCCCCGGTGGGACGCTCGAAAGTACGGCGAATCCCCTGTCCACCTCGACGATGTCCGCGCCTATCAAGCGCGTGTCCACCCGCAGGTCACGGTAGCCGTCCGGAAGTCCGAATCGCAACAAGTTCATCGGCTCCGTGCCGGCTACATACGTATAGCTGGACTCGTTGGTGATCTTAACGATCTCCAATGCTGAAATGGTCTGCGCGTCGGAGTCCGCGGCCGCGAACAGGATCGAGGTCGAATCGGTCGACAGGACGTCCAGGGAATGGGTGGCCTCGTATATAGTGATGAGCACCGTGGGCGGGGCGCCCGCCGATAGGTCGAGGTCGTTCCCGTATATGGCATCCTGGTACCGGACCGATATCCCATAAACGACCGTCGGGTCATAGGTGATCTCGTCAATCGAGAAGCGCCCGTCCTCCTCTACGATCGTGTCTGAGTGATCGTGTCTTGTGCCTCCGTCGGCGTGGAGGGTTACGGTCAGTCCGGCGACCGAGCTCGTCGAGCCTGGCGTTCCGTTCGACACGCGGCCCTGGACGGAGACTGTCATCCCCTGGGAGTAGGCTGTCCGGAGGCCTGTGAAGGACGCTAGAGCGATTAGTGCGGCGAGCAGCAACAGGAGCACGCCCCTACTCACCAGTCGTCTCCATGCTAGTCTGAGGGCCTGAGGGCTCATTCGCGAGCTGCTCCCGGCAGTTGGGGCAGACGGAGAGCGTAGGTGATACCTCTCTTGAGCAGGCAGGGCACACGGTGGCGGCGGTGGATGCGGCCGGCCCCAGGGCACGGGTCCGCACCTCTTGGATTTGCTGCTCTACCTGTGCGAGGAGCTCTTCCTCCTGATCCTCCTCGAGCTCCATCGCACGCATTACCATGGCGGCGTCACGCATATACTGTTTTCGGAGCCAAAGGTAGTCCTCGTTATCGAGGTTCCCTATGGAGAACTCCAGCTCCGCGTTTCTGAGGCCGGCAAGAGCGGCGTCCCACCGGCGTTCCAGCTCGGCCATGGGGTCCCCTTCGTCTTCCATCCACTCGTGACTTCTCCCCCGCATTACGAAGGGATAGAGGACGGCGACCGCGGGTATTGCGGCGAGAATCAAGGCTATCAAAATCAGCATAGTGTATCGAGTCGGGTGGGCATTTCGTTCGGGCTACGCCCCGGCCGTCTGAGCCCCCGATGGAATTCTAACAGACGCCACGGCGGGCTGGCGGCGCGGCCACAAGCCCAGCAAGATACCCAGTACCAGGATGGGACCGGATGCCCACATCCACCAGACCAGGGGATTGATGAGAATCCTGAAGACGGCCTGCCCGCCCTCACTGAATTCCGATGGCACGATATAGAAGTCCTCGATGGGCGTGCTGCGAATGGCGCCTCTGGTTGCCGATATGCGG
>JADFKI010000027.1:2432-18867 GCA_022565015.1 Chloroflexota bacterium | reverse complement strand
AAGACGAACATCCAGAGCATGAATCCTCTGTTCTAGAGATGAAAACTCAGAAGTGAATTTATGAAATCTGTAGGGGTGTCACATGGACAGTAGTCCCATAAGGGTGCTGCTCGTCGATGATGATGAGGACGATTTCATTATCGCCCGTGATCTTCTTTCTGACCTAGATGCATCGGGATTCCAACTCGACTGGGTTTCGAGCTATGATGACGGCCTGAATGAAATCGTTCGTGGTGAGCACGACGTATATCTGGTTGATTTCCGCCTCGGTTCAAGCGATGGCTTGCAGCTCATACGAGATGCGCTTGAAAAGGGCAGCAAAAAGCCTCTAATTCTGCTCACCGGCCAGGGAGATAGGGAAGTAGACGTCGAGGCGATGAGGGCTGGCGCTTCGGATTACCTAGTCAAAGGCCAGATAGACGCAGACCTGCTGGAGCGGTCGATTCGCTACTCAATCGAACGAAAGAGAGTGGAATCGGAAAGAGCCGCTCTTGAAGAGCAGCTCCTCCAGTCCCAGAAACTGGAAAGCGTCGGCCAGCTGGCGGGTGGAATCGCGCATGATTTCAATAACTTGATGACGCCAATTATCGGCTATTCCCAGATGGTCCTCATGAGCCTTTCTCGGGAGTGTCGCGAGCACGGATATGTTGAGGAGATTCAAAAGGCCGCCGAACGAGCATCCAGGCTTGTACAGCAGCTCTTGGCTTTTTCCCGCAAGGAGATCGTCCAGCCGAAGGTCATAAACCTCAACGACCTTATCATCAACATCGATAAAATGCTCCGGCGTCTTATCGGAGAAGACATAGAGCTGGTCCTGCTGCCAATGCCGGAGCTAAAGCTGGTAAAGATCGACCCCAGTCAGTTCGAGCAAGTGCTGGTCAATCTCACCATCAACGCCCGCGACGCTATGACCGATGGCGGAACCCTCATCATCGAGACATCCAATGTCTCGTTCGATGATGGTTATTCAGAAGGACACAACGAGATTGCCTCTGGGCAATACGTAATGGTGGCTGTCAGCGATACGGGTGTCGGGATGAGCAAGGACGTAAAGACACACATCTTTGAGCCTTTTTTCACCACGAAAGATAACGCCACAGGAACAGGCTTGGGCCTGTCTACGTGCTATGGAATAATCGCTCAGAGTAGCGGGTACCTCTGGGTGTACAGTGAGCAAGGTCAGGGGACGACTTTCAAGATATTCCTTCCGAGCGTTGGTGGTAAGCCTGAAATGCTGTATCAAGATATCGCTTCAGGCCGTCTGCCTAGGGGCAGGGAAACGATACTGCTGGTGGAAGACGAGGAGCCGGTCCGCGAATTGACGGCCCGAGTCCTGAGACAGCAGGGCTACAACGTGCTAGAGGCCCCAAACGGCGTGGAGGGCTTGCAAATAGCGCGAGAATGCATACGGGGAAGAATCCACCTCCTTCTCACAGACGTTATAATGCCGCTGATTGGCGGCAAGGAGTTGAGCGAAAAGTTTCAGATACTGCACCCGGAGTCTCAGCTAATATTCACCTCTGGGTACACCGATGAAGCCATAGTCAGACACGGTGTTTTGGAGCCGGGAATACACTTCATACAGAAGCCCTATTCACTCACCATGCTTACAAGAAAAGTCCGCGAAGTGCTGGACGGGAGGGTCGCAAGCTTGCCGGTGGAATAGAAGCCCGTTCGTGATCCGAAGCTTCTCTCCGCTCCAATATTTCACAGAACAGTCCCTGGTCACTATCAACTCGGCCTGGGGTAACACAAGCATCTTGGCATGCCGCTCCAACCGCTCGCACGCGACCGACGCTTTTTTGGACTCAACATTGACACCAAAGTTCCACGTCTTTAGCATTCATCACATTCTCCGGGCATCTACTGCCACAATGACGCTCGATCCCTAGAGTAGGCTGTGCCTGGTTGCATGTAGGCCGGAGTACCGCTTCGGAAGTGGAGTGAGGCGGCCCTACGAAGCGCTTCCCGAAGAATCGGATTCCGAAGACACACCGTTTTAGGAGCCGCGCAGGGCAAACCCGCTATTGCCGGCCTCCGGTTAGTCTCGGACAGACCAGATGGTGTGGTAGTTCTCGCCCCGGACGACAGCCGCGAACTCCTCTTTTTCCAGCTGCCTCAGCTCGGACAAGGTCTTCTCACACGCTTCGACGGCCTCGGTCTGACCGGCGTCTTTAAATCGCCGAACTATCCTGTCCCAAAGACCGAGACTGACGAGGCTGTCCACGTACCTTGTCCACGGTATCAGGGTGAGACCGTGAACCCTGGGGAATCCCGGCCTGAGCCGCCTTATGCTGCGTAGACGCTCCTGGGGCGACGCGGCCATGGGCATCAATCGTATCATGGGGCCGTCCGTTGCGTTCGATCGCGTGTCGATTACCACCGCTTTTCTGAAAGTCGGGAAGAAGACCGACATAATCTCCGCGGCATCGATGCTCTTCATGATTTCGTCGATATCTAGGACAAAATCATCGTCCATCACTTTGACACCTCAACAACAATCAGGACTGGACCAGCTCGCGCACCGTCTCTAGGAAGGAAGGCAAGATGTTTTTCCAGTCCCCCACAACGCCGTAGCTGGCGGACTTGAATATGTTGGCCTCCGAGTCCCGGTTTATGGCGACGATATTCTTGGCTCCTGAGCATCCAGCCATATGCTGGCTTGCCCCGGAGATTCCGATCGTTATGTATAGGTCCGGGGTGATCGTTTTACCCGTCAGCCCGACCTGGTAGCCATGATCGAGCCATCCCGCGTCGCAGACGGCCCTGGAGGCACCGACGGCGCCGCTGAGAAGCTTCGCCAGCTCCTCCAGCATCTCGAACGGTTCGGGCCCTCCCAGACCTCGGCCTCCGCCCACAACGACGGGCGCGTCTTCGAGCCTGACGCCCTGGGACTCGCTCTTGACCGTCTCTACGAGCCTGGCCTTGATGACCGAGTCGTCCAGCCCCGCGTCGATCTCCACGACTTCGCCGCTTCTGGAGGCGTCGGGCTGGAGAGGCTCGTACACCTTTCCTCTCACCACCACGACCTGTGGGTTTGCTTCCGGGAAAGTCACCTTGGCCAGCGCGCTGCCGCCGTACACGGGCCGAGTAGCCCTTATCCTCCGTGTGGCGGGGTCGACCTCGACCTCGACGCAGTCCTGTGCCATTCCCACGCCCAGCCGGAACGCCAGCCTTGGCGCGATGTCTCTCCCGGCCGGAGTCCTACCCACCAGAACGACGCTGGGCTCGACCTGTCTGCATACCTGCTCGAAGGCCGCGAGATAAGCGTCGATCTGAGGCTCGGCCAGTACCGGGCTTCGGACAACGTAAACATTGTCGGCGCCCTGTGCGATTGCCGCGTTCGCCGCGCCACCGGGGTCCGCCCCAAGGAGCGCCACGCCGACGCCCTCGCCCAACGTCTGGTCGAGCCGGCTGCCTACCGCCAGAAGCTCGCCCGTGATCGACTGGAGCTCGCCGTCGGCAAGCTCGCCCAATGCCAGTATTCCTGCCATGAATTCTACCTCAGATCAGCTTCTCTTCTCGGAGCCTGAGCGCGAGCTTACGGCCGGCGTCAGCCTCATCCTCACCCTCCACGATCTCGACCTGCCCATCGCTGACGGGGATGAAGATCTCGGAGAGTTGCAGCTTGGGCGCCAGGGCGTCGGCGCTTAGCCCGAGGTCGCTCGCAGTCCACACCGTCGGTGTCTTCCTGCTGGCGGTCATGATGCCGCGAAGCGTGGGGTACCTCGGCTCTCCAAGCTCGTTGCTCACGGTCACGAGGGCAGGCGTCGGTGCCTCTACGACCTCGTAGCCATCGGTCAGCGCGCGCTCGACGACGATTCCGTTATCGGTCACTTCTATCTTCTGGGCTAACGTCACGCTGGGTAGCCCCAGCATCTCGGCAACGCCCAGGGGCACGTGTGCATTGTCCCAATCGGAGGCCTGTCTGCCGCAGAGGATAAGATCGAACTCACCGACCTTCTTGATCGCTTCGGTCAGCACTGTGGCCGTCGCGTAGGTGTCCAGGTCCTGCACAAGCTCGTCCTGGATGAGTATCAGCTCGTCCGCTCCCATGGACAGAGGCTTTTTCATGACGTCCATAACGAAGCCGTTTCCCACGGAGATGATGGTGATCTTGGCTTCTCCAGCCTCCTTGATTTTCAGCGCGGCCTCCACGGCGTTCTCGTCGAATCCGTTCACGACGGGCGGTATGCCGGGAGCGGGCACGACTCGCATGGCATCTGAATCGATCACGAAGGCGGAAGCCGGCGTCTCGGGATCCATCACCTGCTTCACGCAGACGATTATGTTCATAGGCTCTGATACCTCATTCAGTTCACGGTGGCTCTAATCATACAACAATTTCGTGCTCTTTTTGGGCAGGGCCAAGAGGCCGCTGAGAATATAGCATCGGCCCGGAAAGGTGTCAACGCAGCCCCGCAACCTGCGGGCGACGCACCACTAAAAAGCGCAACCGCGGCGTGCCTGAGACCTCTACTTCGTATGCCCGAAAAACGTATCGCGATTAATTGCGATACGATTATTGAAATGCCTTCGCCCATGGCGGACATATGAGGATTAAACTTCGCGAGAAAGCGTATTTCCCACGGCTCCCGACTCCCCGTTGGGTGAAACACACGATGACTCCAGGACGATCGCCCCCTAAAGGCGCACCTAAACGTGGGATAGATCTGCTCAGGACCTATTGTCCCGAAGCTATAACTATTTTCGGAAATATGTTATAAAACATTTTTACTTTTCTTAGATAGTTGCTGAGTATTCCTCAAATCTCTGCATGGGCATATGGATTGTACACCGCTCTATCACGGCCGCTATCAGAAAAGCAAATCTCCCGAAATCGCGAGATTTGCGCCTTGACAAATATTGTACTTTTCCCGAATAATAACCACGTCTTAGCGGCAAAGTGGTTAAGGTCCAAGTCTTCAGACCTCGAAGGGGTTGACCATATAGGTGCTGGCACCCATATGGTAGTGGTGTAAATACGGGTTACCCCTGAGAGCGAACCACAGATACTCTGCGTGTAGGCATCAGTGGTTAACTTTGGTGGCAGCGCTCAGACTACTTGGTATTGCTATCGAAGTGTCGGTGAACTATCGGACTCCAACTGTTAGCCCCAATCACCGCTGTTTCAATTGGCCGGATCATTTAACGTTGGAGCTGTCGGCAGACGCAGTGATTGGCTCGAGCCAGGGTGGGAGGAAACTCCCGGTCTACGCCCCTAGACGTAGACATTCGCCCTCTTGAGCGAACCGAGCGTCTTCGGCAACTTCCATCGACGGGTAATACACCCGTAACACTGCCGGTCATATGTTCCGATAAGGGACTAATTTTGAAGCAGTCCTCGATACGGTAGTCAATTCGGGTCGTGGCTCGTTTTCGCGTCGCGTACCTCGACACCTTACGTCTGCGCGGGAAACAATACTGCCTGCCGCAGACACCGAGAGAGGAGGGGCAAATTGGTAATACCGGCCGATAAACATACATTCGCTCCAGCTGTTATGGAGCCGGTGGCCGTCGTTCCACAAACACAGGAAGTGCCGTCGCGCTACGAGATGATATGTCCGAGGTGCGATGCACAACTGAGGATCAACTACGAGGAGCCGGTCTGTCTCCAATGTGGGTTCGTGGACTACGAGTACGTCCCTCCACAGGTCAAGCGAAAGAAGAAGACGGTCATAAGCGATGGGACCCGCTACGTACTCAGGTACGTGGGAGACTTCGATTCCCTTTCCCAGACCCTTACGCACGTGCAGCTACAGCGCATGCGAAACAGGGTCGTCTACAACGTGAGCTGTCCGTTCTGCACCAGGCCGATGATACAGTCGTCGCTGTCCGGCAAGCGCCGAGAGGTGCGTGAGGAGCGTTACAAGTGCACCGAGGGCCATCGCGTATCCCTCACCCCTGCCAAGAACGGTTCACTGGGCTGGAAGTAGTCCTGACGACGTAGCAGAAACAGTAGCGCGGGGCGACCGGCGGCGGATCATCCGTATATAATTGTCCTTGACCAGAACTTATCGGTAGTTTTCGAGAAAGGTCTTCCGTGTCCGCCTTCAGGCTATGGTAAAGGTTATAGACAAGATTGCACGGGAGCGGGGCGGATTTCTCTTCATATGCGACTTCTCGCCTCCCCGAGGCTCCGCTCCTGAACTGCTTACTTCGGCAAAGGACCTGGACGCCGACTGGATTTCAGTGGCCTACAATCCGGGTAAGTCGACCAGGCTCAATTCCACGATAGCCGCCCACTGGATCAAGACCAGGCTCGAAAAGGACGTCGTGTTCACCCTGGCTACCAGGGACATGAACAAGCTCGCGCTCCAGAGCATCCTTCTGGGCGCCGATCTACTCGGCCTCGAAAACGTCGTCATAGTCAAGGGCGATGAGTTCACCGAGCGGGACCTGAGCCGAGTCCGGGACGTTAGCGACTACTCCCCGACCAGCCTCATGGAGTCGCTGCGACGCCTGAACGAAGGCATCGACTTCAAGGAGCTGAAGCTGCGGACTTCAACGGACTTCTGCATCGGAGCGACGATCGATCTCGCCAGGGGCATCGAGCAAGAGGCCAGGCTGAGCCGCAGGAAGGTTGAGTCGGGGGCGCAGTTCTTCATCTCGCAACCGACGTTTGACCCCGGCGGGCCGCAGGCCTTCATCGAATGCTATCGAAGCTCATATGATGAAGAGTTTCCCTGCCCCATATTCCACGGCGTGCAGGTCATGACTGAAGACAGCCTCATATTCGGTCATGTGCCGGAGTGGGTAACAGAGGACCTGAAGAAAGGGAGGTCGGGCGTTGATATCGCGCTCCAGGTGCTCGACGAATTCTCTAGCGCAGGCCTGACATCGATATATCTGATACCGCCCATCATGCGCGGCGGCAGGCGAGACTACGAAGCCGCTCAGGCGGTCCTGGCAAACTTTCGCGATTAGCACGCTGGGTTAACCGTCTGTCTCCTGGTCTTGCTCGACTAGGGACACACCGGCTTCCCTGAGTTCATTCAGGAGCCGTATGTAATTCTGGTCTTCGATCTCCACGTAGTAATCCCTGCGTCCACCGCCCGAGCTGGCGCCCCGGAGTTCTCCCCCATTTCTCTGTAAAATCGAGCTGACCAGCTCGTCGAACTCATCGAATCTTTCCCCGGTCATCACACTAATGGTCCGAAGTGACATAATGGCCTATCTTGACAACCCCTCGTCAAGGAAACTCATGAAGTTAAGGTCGACCGGGGATTGTTATACCATATTCGTTGAGCATTTACATCATTTAAATAGGTCATATTTGCTGATAGCGAGTCATATTCATCCAATTATGAGTGAATAAAACGTGTTTATAGCCAATAATGGTAACAAACCAATTCATGGGGCTAAATATTTTATTTACGGTAAATCGACGGGGAATTATGTGGCTAATCCGTCGAACTATGGTCAAGTCTGTAGCGGTTCGTGCAGGTAATGCCCCTGCGTTTGAATCGCCAGGACTTGAGCGGACGCCAGCCTTAGGACGCCTTGGGCACCGCCGCCATGGCCATCTGAGTCCTTGACGCCGCAAGGACGGAGGCCGACGAAACGAAACATTTCGAACGCCTTCGAGGCCAATGCGTGTCGACTATCTAATGGATGTAACCAGCCCTATATATCAGTTTGTGATCAAAATACTCGGCTGCGAACAATCGGGTCAACGTGCTAAAACAGATCCCGTAGTTGTGGAAAGACCTGCGCTTTCGTCTTCCCGGGCGAAACTCAATGTGCGCTAATGGGACCACACCGTGACTCATGGGAAAAGGTGTGGCGCTCCAGAGCCTGTTGGCGCGTTGACGCATTATAGGTGTCTGGCTATAATTCTTAGTAAATAGAGGGGTAGAGGTATTCGCAGTTGGCAAACGAGACTGGGAAACGATATACGTGTTCGAAGTGCAACGCTGAGTTCGTGGTGACGCGTGGCGGCGATGGCACGGTCAAGTGCTGCGGCGAGCCCATGCAGCGGAAGGCGTAACCTGAATATTCATGTAGGGGGAAGGCGGCTCACTTAGCCTCCCCGAATATCAATAGAGGCGGAGTAAATGGCGAACCAGCTTGGAAGAAGGTATCAGTGCGAGACCTGCGGCACGATGGTCCTATGTACCAAGGCCGGTGAGGGCGTTGTTCAGTGCCACGAAGATGAAATGCCCGTCCAACAGCCCAGGAAACTACCCTCCTCGGACTAATCTGAAAGCCGCCGGCGATGGATGTCGCCTTAATCGCTGAATAAAGGGCGGCGCAGCGAGGAAGTTATCAGACGAGCAGCTTGATGGCCGCCTCGTGCTGTTCATCAGCGTGATAAGAGCTTCGCACCAACGGCCCGGACGCGACGCTCTTGAAACCCAGGGCTTCACCGATCTCCTTGAGCTCCGCAAACTCCCTCGGCGTGTACCACCTGGCCAATGGCACGTGCTTGTCCGACGGTCGAAGGTACTGGCCGATAGTCAGAAGGTCGCAGTCCACGGACCGCAGGTCTCGCATCGTATCCGCGATCTCATCCCACGTCTCGCCAAGCCCAACCATCATGCCCGACTTGGTAACGGTCCTGCCCCCCATACGCTTGGCCCTGGACAGGAGCTCCAACGACAGGTCGTAGTCGCCCCTGTGCCGCACGCGTTGGAAGACCCTTCTGGCCGTCTCGATGTTGTGGTTGAGCGTTTCCGGCCGCGCGTCCATGACTGCCGAAAGGGCGTCCCAGTTGCCCTGAAAGTCGGGGATCAGCACCTCGACCTTGCAGCCTGGTATTCGCTCGTGTATCTGCTTGATGCACTGAGCGAAGATGAACGCGCCGCCGTCCGGCAGATCGTCCCTGTCGACGGAGGTGATCACGGCGTATCGCAGTGCCATTCGCTCGACCGCATCTGCTAAACGTGCCGGCTCTTGAAGGTCTACCGGCCCCGGTCTCCCCGTAGTCACGGCGCAGTAGGTGCAGGCCCGCGTGCAGATATCGCCCAGCACCATGAACGTGGCCGTCTTACGCTCCCAGCACTCGCCTATGTTGGGACAGTGCGCCTCTTCGCAGACGGTGTGGAGCGCGTTCGTTTTCAGCACCTCGCGCAGCTCCAGGTAGTTGCGTCCGCCGGGCATGGGGACCTTTAGCCAGTCGGGTAGCCTTCGCTCGGCCGCCATATCTCCTCCGTGAACGGTCTTGACCACATGATACCAGAATATCGGCCTGACATCCTTATGGTGGGACGGACGGGCCGTTACCGCGGTCGCCCCTGTGCTATAGTATGACGGAGCCAACATCAATATTTACATAGTGGACGTGAGAAGCATTGACTGGACAGGCTCGACTTGAAGATCTCGAGCAAGGTGATGAGTCGGCCACTCTGCACCTGGACGGCTGGGGTGAGCTTGGGGATACGCTGGCCGAATATGAAGGCTCGACCATAAATGTCTTTGGCGGCATCCCCGGCGAGGAGGTCGTTGCACATATCCTTCGGTACCGTCGCCGCAGGCAGAGCTACGTCTCCGCGCAGGTCCTTCGGGTCCTCAAGCCTTCTCCTCATCGGGTAGAGGCGCCGTGCCGATACTTTGGCGCGTGCACCGGCTGCCAGTGGCAACACATCGACTACGAACATCAGCTCGATCTGAAGCGGGACAGGGTTTCGACGAGTCTCAAGCAATACCAGACCCTCTCCGAGATAATCATCGCGCCCACGATGCCGAGCCCGCAGGTGTTCAACTATCGCAATCACGCCCGCTTCACAGTCCGCAGCCAGGGTCGCCTGGGTTATATCAATCGCATGAGCCGAAGGTTCGTTGAGATAGACGAGTGCATGTTGATGGACCCGTGGATTAACGAAGCACTGGGCGAGCTGCAGGGCAAATGCGCGGAGACGACGCAGCTCTCCGTCCGCCTTGGCGTGAACGCGGGCGAGTGGCTCATACAGCCCACGATGCAAAACCCCGACATCTCTCTGAAAACGGGCCAGACGCATTACCGTGAAAAGCTGCTGGGCCACACGTTTAGAATCGCTTCGCCATCATTTGCGCAGGTCAATACGCCCCAAACAGAGCGCATGATTGAGCTTGTGCGGCGCAGGTTGGAGCTTCGAGGCGATGAGCTATTGTTGGACGCCTATGCGGGTGTTGGAGTCTTCGCGGCCTTGACGGCGCCCTACGTAAAAAGGGTCGTCGCCATAGAGGAGTCGTCCGCGGCGATCAAGGACGCGGCCGTCAACACCATCGGCATCGGCAACCTTGAGTTCATAGAGGCAAAGACGGAAGACGCGATTGGCGGCCTGCAAGAGAGGCCGGATGCCGTCATACTGGACCCGTCGAGGCTAGGCTGCCATCCCAACGTCCTGGACGCGTTGGTCAGTAATCGAGTACCCCGCGTCGTGTACGTCTCGTGCGACCCGGACGCCCTTGCGCGGGACCTCGACCGGCTCGTCTCGGGCGGTTACGGTGTGGACTCGGTCGAGCCCCTGGACATGTTTCCCCAGACGCATCACGTGGAGTGCCTGGCGACCCTCACGTTTCCATCATAGATATGAACGTCGCGGACGGCTACAATAATTGGATGAGAGTGGGAAAAACGTGGCATCATTAGCAGATAGGACTCTCGTGCTGGCATCGGGCTCGCCTCGCCGCCGAGAGATCGTCAAGGCGCTGGATATGCGGATACGGATAACGGTTTCCGACGCAGTAGAGGGTCCACCCGGACCCGGCGAGGAGACGTCCGAATACGCAATGCGCCTGTCTCTTGAAAAGGCGCGGTCCAGCCGAATCGAGGACGAAGGATGCCTGATACTGGGCGCGGATACGATCGTAGTGCATGAGGGGGAAATCCTTGGCAAGCCTGCCGACGAGGTCCAGGCGGTACATATGCTCGAGAGGCTCAGGGGGCGGACCCACAGCGTCATCACGGGTGTGACCTTGCTAGACGTCGATACGGGTCGGCATCGGTCCGCCACAAGGGCCTCGGATGTTGTGATGCGATACTACGGGGACGAGGAAATCAAGGCCTATGTTGAGTCGGGCGAGCCTATGGACAAGGCCGGGGCCTATGCGGCACAAGACGAGCGATTCAATCCGGCCGCCGAAATTCGGGGATGCTACCTGAACGTCGTCGGCCTGCCTCTATGCGACGTCATCGACATCATGGCGGATATGGGAGTCAGGGCTCGGCTAAAGAGTGGTTGGACGCCACCGGACAGGTGCCGGGAGTGTCCGCTCAGGCAATTGCCGGAGGTCGCAGTGTCGTGAGCATACTAGGTATGGGTTCGTTGGAGATCCTCGTCGTGTTGCTCCTGGCCTTCATCATCCTTGGCCCGGAGCGCATGGTGGACGTCGCCAGAAAGCTGGGCAAACTCACGCGCGAGCTGCGCCGCATGACCAACGAGGTCACGGTGATGGTCCAGGAAGAGGTGGACCGCGTAAAGGACCCTATCATCCGCGAGGGCAAAGAGCTGGAGTCGCGCGTGACCTCCGTGACCTCGGAGCTAAACGTAAACGGACCCGAAGAGGCCAAGAGCGAAGCTGAAGATGCCGCAGATGGGCCCGTCAGCTTCAAGAGCGCCAAGCAGGCGAAGGCTGAAAAGCGGCAGACAGAAAAGGCGGAGGCCGAAGAGGAAACGCCCAGGGAGACGGAGCGGAGGCCTTGACCGAACGTCAGATCCCCCTTCAGGAGCACCTGTCGGAGCTGCGAAAGCGGCTCATGTACTCGGTCATCGCCGTGGTCGTGACGACGGGCATCGCATTTATATTCCACGG
The DNA here is from genome assembly GCA_022565015.1 of Chloroflexota bacterium. Taxonomy (GTDB): domain Bacteria; phylum Chloroflexota; class Dehalococcoidia; order Lucifugimonadales; family JADFKI01; genus JADFKI01. The sequence goes on along the minus strand of JADFKI010000027.1, from coordinate 7,131 downwards.
GCAGATACTTATTTTGCTCATGGAACCGGCACAGGGATTCGTGGACTCTCCGGGCGGCAAGCCCATCTTCACCGACCTCACCGAGTTCATCAGCACGGCCATGAAGGCTTCGCTGCTCGTGGGGATTTTTGGGTCTCTCCCCTTCGTCCTCTTCCAGGTGATCATGTTCGTCTCTCCGGGCCTCACTCCCTCCGAGAGACGCTACCTGTACATTCTGCTGCCGGCGAGCCTGATCGTCTTCGTGATAGGCGCGGGATTCGGCTATCGCATTCTCTTCCCGCCTGCCATCAACTTTCTTCAGGGCTTTGGCTCGGACATCGCCACGCCCCAGATTCGCATTGGGCCGTACGTCAACCTGATGCTGTCGCTCCTGACCTGGATGGGCGTGCTCTTCGAGACGCCGCTGGTGCTGTTTTTTCTGGCCAGGATAGGTGTTGTGACGCCGAGCTTCCTGGCGAAGCAGAGGCGCTACGCCATCGTTGTCGCGTTTATCCTGGGGGCGCTGATCACACCGACCTTCGACCCCGTCAACCAGACAATCGTCGCAGTTCCCATCGCAATCCTATACGAGGTCGGCATCTGGCTGGCCAAGCTGGGCGCCAGGATGAGAAACAAGGCGGCCGCCGCTTCGGAGCTGGGCCTGGACTCGAAGGCCGGCGGCTAGCAAAAGAAAAAGCCCCGGTTGAAACGCCGGAGCCTTCTCGATTTAATTCATCTGGGACCGTCTCGTTCTTAGGTGGAGGTCGGAGTCTCCTTTTCAGGCTCCTTGGCAGCATCTGTGGAAGACTTCGCACCGTCCGCCATCGGATCATACTTTTGGGCTGTCGGAGTAACATCGTCCGTCTCCGTCGGCGACTCCTTGTCATCGGAGGACGACTTGAACTCGCGCAAGGCCTTGCCCATGGCGCTTCCTACCTGAGGGAGCTTACCAACCCCAAAGATCATCATGACGATGACCAGTATGATTATCAGCTCGAGAGGACCGAATCCTCGTACAAAAGGCATCACGCCACCTTCCTCTCTTTTGGGGCTATGCACCTACATGGTAGACGCCTTCGAGGTAATCGTCAATGTTAATTGTCAATGGGTCAGTCCACTGTATAGAATAACAGATGGCCAACCGAGGAGGTATGACCCCAATGGCAGAAGCGGGACGCAGGCAGTTCGTTAAGTTTAACTTCTTCAAGGTTGCCTCTGAGTGGAGGCGCCTTTCCGACGACGAGCGCTTGGACAGCAAGAGGGAGTTTGCGGCGGTAGTCGAGGAGGCCGCATCCAGCATATTCACTCGGGCCTTCAGCCTGATCGGCCTGAGGGGCGATGCCGACTTCCTGCTATGGCAGGCCTGCGATACCCTCGAAGACCTGCAGCAGTCGGCCACGAACATGTGGGGCACTCGTCTGGGGTCGTACATGACGCAGCCGTACTCATACCTGGCCATGACCCACAAGTCGCAGTACGTAGGCAATCACAAGCACGCGGGCCAGGAAGGCACGGCCACGCGATTGCGCCCCGGGGATTACAAGTATTTCGTCGTGTACCCGTTCCTGAAGACGCGCGAGTGGTACATGCTGCCCAAGGAAGAGAGGCAGCGCATGATGAACGATCACTTCAAGATCGGTCACGACTACCCCTCCGTGAAGATCAACACCACGTATTCCTTCGGACTGGACGACCAGGAGTTCGTCGTGGCCTTCGAGACCGACGAGCCGTCGGACTTTCTGGACCTTGTCATGGAGCTCAGAGGCGTCGAGGGCAGCCTCTACACGCTGCGCGACACCCCCATCTTCACCTGCATACAGCGCACCATCGACGAGACCCTGGACAGCCTGGGTTAGTCTTTCAGCGGTCGGCCCTGCACAATTCCTAAGGCGGAGTTTATTCGGTTACCACGATCCCCTTCCTTAAAATGGAGCGGATTTCCATTTTCTCCCCCTTGCCAAGGGGGAGATTAAGAGGGGGTTGGACCGCAGCCTCGATAGGCAACCGCCCAGCTTGCCTCAACCCGCTTTCACCAGGGTCATCACTGGGATAGTATGTTCAGACTTGGCTTCTGGAGATAAGCATGAACTACGTGTTGTGGGCGACCCTCGCGATGGGCACTTACGGAGTAATGGCCGTGTTGCTGAAGGTCGCCCTGAAAGATATGCCCTTCGAGGTCCCGCTGGTCATCATGAACACGATACTCGTCGTCGCGGGCATCGTCTTGGTTGTCGTCCGGGGCCAGAGCGTCGTGGCCCACCTTAGCTTTAGCTGGCCGACGCTCGTAGTGTTAATGGCCGGTGTGGCCCTGACCGTCAGCGTTATTGCCTTCTACACGGCCCTCAGCCGTGGACCGACGTCGGTCGTCGTGCCCGTATTCGCCATGAACTTCGCCGTCGCCAGCATCCTCGGCTTCGTCTTCCTGGGCGAGAGCGTAACGACCACCCGGGTACTGGGCATCGTCCTCGCCGGCGCCTCCATCCTGCTCCTGACGCGGTGAGGAGGTGGTGGGTGAGTAGTGCAGCCATTTGCGTCCGCACGCTCAAGTAGTTGTTTCAAGAGCCGGTGAAGTGCTGTAGCACTTTTGGTACGAGCGATAAACACTAAAGGGGCGGGTCCAAGGCCTGCCCCTCATGCCATCCAGGCAAGCGCCCTGGCTGGAGCAGTCTACCCAGAAATGTCCTCGGCGCTCCGTACTGCCGTGTCGGGGTTGAAGGCGGCCCAGGCGAACCAGAAGTGGTTGGCGTGCACCACCGCAGGAAGCTGCGAGCCCTCCAGCTCTCCTGAAACGGCCTTGCCCAGGATGTTCCACTCGGAGCCCGTCTCCTCGTCCAAGATCCTTCCGTCCCGTGCAACAAAGGTCAGCTTCCGACCGCCTGCCACGGGCTCATACACGCCCGTAGAGCCGACCTGCCGGCTGTCCGAGTATCCGGGGCCGGCGAAGGCGGACGTCGTCTCGGGCCGGTAGAAGATAACTAGGTCCGTATCGCCCACCCTATCGTGCACGACTGGCGATTCCTGCAATAGCGCGAAGGGATACGCGACCCCTTCAACATCGATGTTCAGGCCTATGACGCGCTCCATGGCCATGAGCCTGGGATCGATGCCCCCTCTGAACAGGAACGGCCTCCTGTCCAGCTGGTCGTACCCCGCGTAGGGTGGAACGCCGTAGTTTCGTAGGAATCCGGTGTCGCGCGTGAGCACCTGACCATCGGGGAACGCCTTCACGAAGTCGGCCCACGAAATCAGGGGCGTAGGCAGGAAGGTCAGCTTGGTGCCGAGCAGCTCCCCGACGATGGCCTCGCCGGTGATCTGCTGCCACCAGGACTCTGTCTGCCTGTCCCACATGATGAGGTCGCTGTTTCGGAGCAGGCCCGATGTGCCGAAGTCCAAAATGTCGTCCCCTACCCTACGGTCGAAGGTGATCGCCGTGTTGCAGAGCGGGCAATATGTGACGGTCACGGGCACGCCGCCGACCTCGTCGTTTACGATCTCGTGCCACATCAGCACCGCTAGAGGGTATGCGCGTGCGTCGCCGTTTATCTCGACTGCTATTACCGGTTCCTGGTCGCTCATGTACTCCGGCGCGTTGGAGACATCGACAAACTTTGGATCATCGACGGGAGGAATCCCGTCGCGCCCCGGACCTCCCGACATGATCTCGCCATACGCCACTGAGTGTTTTTCAAAGTCGGTCTTCCAGTTACGTTTCAAGCGGCTTGGCACTTTGTCGGTCAGCGACGGGTTTGGAGTGGCCGGAATCCGAGTAGGCGGTATTGCTAACTGTGCCACGACGGGTTCGGGCGGAGTAATCGTGGGAAAAACCTTGGGCTCGGCCGTCGCGCTTGGCCCCGGGTTCGCCGCTTGAGTGTCCTGACCCGGTGATGCGCTCTGCGTCTCCGGCGCCGGTGCGACCTGTGCGGGCGCGGCTGCCGCTGCGGGCTGATTGCCGCCCGACGGTTCGATCGCCGAGGAGCATGCGACTGCGCCGATCGCGGCAAGGCCCGCGAAGATTAGTAGCGTCCGTCTATAGGGCATACGAATTCTCCCCCGGTAAACGATATGATAGTGGGCTGAATTAGTATTTTAGATGCAGCTTCACGTGATTCGGTAGAACGAGGCCTGGAGCCGGCGATAATCGGCCGGGGAATCGATCTGTCCGGGGCGCTCCGCGTTGCGACGAGCATGGAAGAATGTGCCTGCATCAACCTCACTTAAGGGCGTACCCTGGTTGCTCCCCCGGCGCAAGAGGTTATACTTGATTTCGTACAAGATGAGACCGATGGGACGATGGAGGCAAAACGTCTCGCCGTCCGTGTGAAAGCGAAATATGCAATTCAGCAGAGGCCCTAACTACTTGGGAGAACCGGTGGAGCGCGAGCCGGGAGAAGAGCTGAGGACGAATCGCCGCTCCGGCGTCTCGAAGATCTTTGCGTTCAGCCTGGTGGCGATCGCCGTTTTGCTGGGATTCACGCTCGGCCTGCTTTCAGATTCCTTCGGCGGCCCAGTCGGGGGCCGTGCTTCGCTTTACGATGAGGCGATGATAACAGCTCTCTTCGAGAGCGCCAGCCCCGCGGTCGTGGAGATAACAGTCTCCCGGACGAACCCCACGATTCCCTTTTCGGGGTTGGGCACCGGCTCCGGATTTCTCATTGACGGCGACGGCCATACTGTTTGGTATCGCGTGTCTCTGCTGTCTGGTTGAAGCAGGTTCGCCGCA
>JADFKI010000027.1:0-2422 GCA_022565015.1 Chloroflexota bacterium | reverse complement strand
TGACGGCGACGGCCATATCCTGACGAACAGCCACGTCGTGGAGGGCGCCGAGGAGATCAACATCAACTTTGTCGACGGGCGCACGTTGACGGCCACGAAGCTGGGCACGAGTACGGCAGACGACCTCGCCCTCCTGCAGGTCGACCCTCTGGAGGTGAGGGACATAACCCCCCTGACCCTGGCGGACTCCGACGAAGTGAGGCCCGGCCAGCTCGCTATTGCAATCGGCAGCCCATTCCGGAACTTCAACTCGATAACCGTGGGCGTGGTCAGCGGGACCGGCAGGGGCCCCGTGAGCGAGCTTCGGCGGCCAATCCCCGATATGATTCAGACGGACGCTCCGCTCAATCCCGGCAACTCAGGCGGACCGTTATTGAACTCCGACGGCCTGGTCATCGGCGTCAACTCCGCGGTAAGGACGCCTACGTTTAGCGGCCTCGGCGACTTCCGAATTGGGTTCGCCGTCCCCAGCAACACCGTGAGGGCATTGATGCCGGACCTTCTTATCGCGGGTGAAGTCAGGAGGCCGTGGCTTGGAATAAGCGGAGGCCCCATAAGCAGACAGCTTGCCGACTCGCTTGGTATTTCCAAGGGCGTTGTCGTTACGCAAGTATTTCCCAGCAGCCCAGCGAGTGAGGCCGGGCTCGTGCCCTTCCGTTCCTTGACGAGCAGAGGCGACGTCATCACAGGCGTGGACGGTAATGCGGTGGGTTCAGTCGAGGAGATGGTTAGCTACTTCAATGAAAAACGGCCAGGCGAGGTCGTGGTGCTATCCATATTCCGCGAAGATGAAGACATCACGGTGGAGATCGTCCTGGCGGAGTGGCCCGATACCTAGGCGCATCGAGTGGGCGCGTTATCTCTTGATGCCCATCCGAAGACTGCCACTCATGGCTGGACAAGCCCTCCGCAGAAGCTGTCCGATCTGGTTCGAACGAAGGAATCGGAGAGCCCGAAGATAAATCTTTATAAGTCCCCCGATACATCGCGGGACTCCGGCGATATTCAGATTAAGGAGTCGGAGAGTCTGGCGAAGATATACATTCTTAGGAATCGGACACCACCAACGGAGAGGGTTCACTCAAAGAGTCGGACAGGGCGAACTGAAATCTAAAAGACACCGTTCATGGCGCCTGCCTTCGGCCTGTCGGGGCCCCGTCATTCCGGCGAAAGCCGGAATCCAGCAAAACAATCTCTATTGAAGCATTGGAGAGCCTGTCGAAGGATCGTCCATTTTGGACAGACGTTTTCGGATGGTCTCTTAGTCGAAGCTCTGCGGGGGCATGTTGATAACCGGCCCAGGCGGCTCGCCTTCACCCATCCAGTAGCGCATGTCCTTCCCGCATAGGAAGGCCTCCTGCCAGAAGAGGCTGCCGTCGGGTATCGGAATCGCGAACCTGCCTTCAAGACATTTATCCTGGGCGCCGACATCGTCCGCTTCGCTAATCAGAGGCTTCTCAGCCGTGGGTACGGTGGCGTCTTCCGCCGTTAGTAGCATGACGTACAGAGGGCTCGTAACGCCTGCGATTATGAGTATGACTCCAATAGCAGCTAACCTGACTGACCTCAACAGATGCACCTATAGGACAGGACGATTATCGCCGAACAGATAGATCGAAAAGACAGAGCGGGCCCGGCGGCCAGAAACTAATCCCTCTTAAACGGAATGGACACATTCAGAGGTTGTAAAACGAGAAGCCGATGGATTGTTTGCTCGATAAGGCGGTCAAGCTACGTATTCCGCGTCTGCTTCGCGTGGGGAGCAAAAAATGCGAAGGAGGGGACCGAGGCTCATTGCCCGGCGCAAAATAAGTCCCGTGAGAGAAAAAGGGAGCTGCATAATTGCCGCTCCCTTTTTCATCGCGACCTAACGTGTGTCAGAGAAGCTGCTTCTCCAGGTCGGTAATTATCTCGTCCACCTGCTTGACCACCCAGTCTACTTCGTCCTTCGTGATGCTTAGCGGCGGTGCGAAGGAGATGACGTTTCCAGCCCTTCCGAGGAGCCGGTGCTCGTTCATCAGCTTAAGGGCCTTGGAATCCAGCTCGGCCTCCTTGGGGAAGCTCTCCTTGGTGTCCCTGTCTTTGACCAGCTCAACCGCGCAGAGCAGGCCCTTGCCGCCGCGGACATCGCCGACGATTGGATGCTCGTAGAGCGTCTGCATCTGCTCGTACATGTAGGTACCCATCTCGGCGGAGTTATCGATCAGGCCTTCGTCCTCCATGATATCCAGGTTGGCCATTGCGGCCGCGCAGGATGCAGGGTTTCCGCCGAAGGTAAACAGATGCCTGAAGGCTGAATCGGCGTCGCCCATGAATACGTCCGCAACCTTCTTGGTGGCCACCGCTGCTCCAATGGGCAGATATCCGCTGGTGAGAGCCTTGGCTACCGTGAATATGTCGGGCGTTACGCCCCAATGCTCGG
>JADFKI010000249.1 GCA_022565015.1 Chloroflexota bacterium | reverse complement strand
ATCTTCGGACTCTCCGATACCTTAGGCAGAATCAGATCGGAGTCCGTCTCTACGGACCGCTTCTGCGGAGAGCTTGTTGAACCATTCGAGGCAGTTTTCGGATAGGCTATTAGTTCGAGATTGGGCACTCCGCAGGGCAAAAATATCACTACCTCGGCGGCTTTTCAGATGCTATACTGCTTTGATTGTGATGCAAAAATCGGTGACGGTGAAGGTACCCGCGACGACGGCGAATATGGGCCCAGGATTCGACTGCCTCGGCATGGCGTTGGATATCTGGAACTCGATTCAGATCGACCTCGGTCCCGCCGGCATGGAGATAGAAGGCGAGGGCGCAGACTCGCTGCCGAGAGACCGTCAAAATCTGGTCTTCGAGTGTTTCACCAGGGTATTTGAGGAGATCGGACACCCCGTACCTGAGATAAGCATGGTGTGTCGCAACGAGATCCCCCTGGGTAGAGGCCTCGGCAGCAGCGCGGCGGCCGTTGTGGGCGGCCTAGCCGCTGCGAACCACATCTGTGGCGGCGCGCTGAGCCCCGAGAGGCTTCTGGAGCTTGCCGTGGAGATCGAGGGGCATCCCGACAACGTGACGGCGGCGATGCTGGGCGGCTGCACCATCGTCGTGAAGGGCGAGTGCGGTCTCGTTACGGCGGACGTGCCCTTCCCGGACGAGATCAGCGCCGTGCTCTTTATCCCGGACCAGCCGATGCCGACCGATGAGGCCAGAGGCCTGCTCGACGACGAGGTCTCCAGGGAGGATGCGGTCTACAACATCGGCCGGACGGCGCTGCTTGTGAGAGCGCTTACGACGGGAGACCTTTCCCAGCTTGCGATTGCGACAGAAGACCGGCTGCATCAGCCGGCGCGTCAGTCTATATTTTTCCCGATGAAGAATATCTTTCGTGCGGCGCTATCGGCGGGGGCCCTTGGCGTCTTCCTGTCCGGAGCGGGGTCCAGCGTGCTCGCCTTTGCCAGGGAAAGGGAATTCACCATAGGTTACGAGATGGCCGACGCCGCCTCGAAGTCCGGCGTAGAGGGCGTCATTAAGGTGACGAAGCCCTCGCGTCTGGGGGTGCACGTCGTCGAAGACGGCCATGGAGCCGATGGAGCGACATCTTAAGTGGCGGTCATAGTCCAGAAATACGGTGGAAGCTCGCTGGCGGACGCCGATAAGATACGCAACGTGGCCAACCGGGTCATCAGGACCCAGGACAGTGGGAACCAGGTTGTGGTCGTCGTCTCCGCAATGGGCGATACCACGGACGAGCTTCTCGGGCTGGCGCACAACATCAGCGAAAAGCCGGACGCCAGGGAGATGGACGTGCTCCTATCGACGGGCGAGCTCGTCTCATGCACTCTCATGGCGATGGCGCTTCGTGGAATGGGTCGCAAGGCCATCAGCCTGAGTGGCGCGCAGGCCGGCATTCGTACCGATACCAGCTACGGAAGGGCCAAGATCGCGGGCATCGACCCCCGGAGAATCCTCGCGGAGCTTGAGCGGGGAAACGTCGTAATCGTCGCCGGCTTCCAGGGCGTTACAGAGGATATGGACGTGACGACCCTGGGCAGGGGAGGGTCGGACACTACCGCCGTGGCCATCGCAGCCGGCCTGGGCGCAGAACGCTGCGAGGTATATACCGACGTGGACGGCATATACACGGCGGACCCCAGGCTGGTCCCGCACGCCCGCAAGCTGGAAGAGGTCGGCTTCGAAGAGATGCTGGAGCTCGCCAGCTACGGCGCGAAGATGAATCCAAGGTCTATCGAGATAGGCATGTACTATGACGTGCCTATTCTCGTGGCGTCCAGCTTTACCGACCGGCCGGGCACACTTATACACAGAGGTGCGGATATGAATGCCAACGTTGGAGAGATTCGCAATCGCGTCCGCGGCATAGCGACCGATACAAACGTCGCGAAGATAACAATGCTTGGCGTCAAGGACCGGCCCGGAATCGCGGCCAGCCTGTTCGAGCCCCTTGCCGAGGCCGATGTAAGCGTCGACGTGATCGTCCAGAATGCCGGTGAAGACGGCACTACCGACATGACCTTTACCGTTGAGCGCGCGGACCTGGACCGGGCCCTCGAAGTCGTGGAGACCGTAGCGAAGGAGCTGGGAAGCCGGGGAATGGTGAGCGCGGGCAACCTGGCCAAGGTCAGCATCGTCGGCACCGGTATGCAGGACTCGCCGGGCTACGCGGCCAGGATGTTTCGCGCCCTGGCGGATAAGAGCATCAACATCGACATGATAACGACGTCGGAGATACGCATCACCTGTCTGGTCGATGAAGACAGGGTCGCCGATGCCTCTCGTGCCCTACACGACGCTTTTCAGCTGGAACAGCCGGACTCGTGATATTTCGTCGCCGGGCCGGGTTCGCGTTGAATCGCCGGCGACCCGTTTCCCGCATCTAAGAAACAGTCTCAATCGGAGCAGTTGGTGACAAGGCCCTTCCTTTCGGTAATCATTCCCGCATACAACGAGGAGTCTCGAATTGGCGATGCCCTGGACAAGATCGTCGATTATCTCGCGGCCCAGGACTACACATGGGAGGTCATCGTCGCCGATGACGGGAGCACGGACTCGACCGCCGAGCTGGTAGAGGCCTGCCGGCTGAAGGACGGACGAATAAGACTGGAATGCCTCCCACACCGCGGCAAGGGATGGGCCGTGAGGAACGGCATGCTGGCGGCGAGCGGCGATTACAGATTCATGTGCGATGCGGATATCGCCACGCCCATAGATTACCTGTCTTCCTTTCTGGAGAAGCTCTCAGAGGGCTACGACATCGTCATAGGCTCCAGGCAGATCGAGGGCGCAAGGCGCTTTAACGAGTCGGCCCTGCGCCATGCCCTGGGAAGGCTATTCAACTGGTCCGTCAGGCTTATCGCCGTTCGGGAGTTCCAGGATACCCAGTGCGGCTTCAAGTGCATGCGAGGCGACGCGGCTGAAAGGATCTTCCGACTACAGCAGACGAACGGCTGGGGCTTCGATGTCGAGATGCTCTTCCTGGCCCTCAAGATGAATATGCGAGTATTCGAGCTGCCCGTGGACTGGTATCACGACCCGTCCAGCAAGCTGCGGGTTGGAATCGACTCCCTGTTGATGATAAAAGACACGTTGCAGGTCCGCATCCGGGACATATTGGGAAAATACAGATTGGATGATCTTAGCTGCAAAGGCTCTTCGGGGGCGTTGACAGAGAGGTCGGGAGATCGCAAATGAGTTCCGTTGAAGGCAAGGTCGTAATAGTCGTTCCGACCTATATTGAAGCTGAAAATCTACCCAGGCTGGCCGAGCGTATATTTGCTTTAGACATGCCGAAATCCAGCATGATCGTGGTCGATGACGCGTCGCCCGACGGCACGTCGAACGTGGCGCGGAAATTGCGCCGTCGATACAACGGCAGGGTGGTGGTCATCGAGCGCGAAGACAAGCTGGGCCTGGGGACCGCGTACGTCAGGGGTTTTTCCCAGGCGCTTGAGGATGGCGCCGAATACGTGGTGCAGATGGACGCCGACCTGTCCCACGCCCCGGAGTACATTCCGGGATTCATAGAGGCCCTGGGGACGGCTGATGTGGTTATTGGGTCCAGGTATGCGGAGGGCGGAGGAGTGGACAAGGACTGGACTCTCAAGAGGCGCCTGCTGAGCTCCCTCGCCAATCTAGGCATTCGCGCCGTCTCCGGCGTGAAGGTCAAGGACGCCACGACTGGCTTCAAGGCGTTCCGAGCGACGTCGTTAGTGTCGTTGAATCTGGAGGGTTTTCATTGCAAGGGATTCGGTTTTCAGGCTGAAGTCGCCTACGCTTGCCAGGAAATGGGCCATAAGATAGTAGAAAGGCCAATCGTCTTCCACGACCGCGCCGCCGGAAAATCCAAGATGTCTCTGGGAATTATCATTGAGGCAATGTGGAAGCTCGCGGTAATTCGCTGGAGACGTTGACAATTGACAGATGTGTCCATAAATAAGTGTGATTAAAAACCGCTCCGAGGGTCCAAAAAACCCTTGCACGCAGAAAAAGTATGGGCTAGAATTCCGTGACTTTAACAGGGCTGATGAGATGAACACGAACCAAGTGGAAGAGAAAGAAAAGGCTAAGAAAGACCAGGCAAAAAAGGCCGTCGCTCTGGCTATGGAGCGGCGCTGGGAGGAAGCGGTGAGCGTGAATAGCGCCATCGTCGAGGACTTTCCGGAAGAGCTCGAGGCGTATAATCGTTTGGGCAAGGCCCTCAGCGAGCTCGGTCGAAATCGCGAAGCCGGTGATGCGTTTCGGCGCGCCCTGGAGATTTCTCCATACAACAGCATAGCGAAAAAGAACCTCCAGAGGCTGGAGACTTTTAAGGAGACGGAGACCTTTTCCACAACTAAGGACTCCGTTCCGCCTCAGACCTTTATCGGGGAGAGCGGCAAGGCGGGCGTGACCTCCTTGATGAGCCTTGCGCCGCCCAAAGAGCTGCTTAAGCTGTCGCCGGGTCAGAGCGTGGACCTTCGCCTGGAAGGCGGCAAGTTGGTGATAACCAGCCCTGCCGGAGAATACGTGGGCAAGCTGGAGCCAAGGCTTTCCTCGCGGTTGTCGAAGCTGATCGAGGGAGGCAATCGCTACGAAGTCTCCGTTGCCGGCGTAGGCGAGCAGGAGCTCAAAGTCATAATTAGCGAGGTCTACAAGCACCCCTCGCAATCCGGAGTAGTGTCCTTCCCCTTGAAAGAGTCCGGCCTGGACTATCGAGTCTACCTCCCCGGCGCGGTAGCTGGATTTGAGGGCTCCGACGACGACGCCACCGACGAGCCGGTCTTGACTGTGCTCAAGGACTGGTCGGATGACGATACGGAACCGGGCGATGACGAGGCGTTCACGCCCGCATTCCAACGCATCGTAAACTCGCCGGAAGGTGAGAACGAGGACGACGAGTACTGACCGACCGAGGACAGGGATAGTTTGAATAAGAGCCTATCCTAAAACCTCATCTGGATATCTTACGGTCCTTCGACCGTGCTCTCCGTTGCGACGGAGTCCGAAGATATTCTGTTCAAAGAGTCGGACAGGACGAACGGAAGATTGCCCGTTCGTGGTGTCCGACTCCTCATAATGTATATCTTCGGACTCTCCGACTCCTGTGAGGAATATCTTCGGAGTCCGATCCATCGGACCGCTTCTGCGGAGAGCTTGTCGAACCATTCGTGGCGGTTTTCGGATAGGCTCTAAGCTGGACTTTGTACATTCCAATTGCGCCTCAAAACGAAGGCGTATAGCTGATGGTCAGTAATCGGCAGACTTTTTACATGTCGAGTTTGCAGGGTGATGTGCAGAAAGTCCTTGAACGATGAGATAGGTGTTTATGCGGCAGAGCGAAGGCATCATAATAAACCCGTTCGA
>JADFKI010000026.1 GCA_022565015.1 Chloroflexota bacterium | reverse complement strand
GGATAAGGCGTGCACGTCCTAAGCTGGACTTTGCACTCTGGATTCCGGCTTTCGCCGGAATGACGGGGGCTTAGGAGCGCATTCGAACGGGTTTATTATGGTGCCTTCGCTCTGCCGCATAAACACCTATCTCATCGTTCAAGGACTTTCTGCACATCACCCCGCAAACTCGACATGTAAAAAGTCTGCCGATTACTGACCATCAGCTATACGCCTTCGTGTTGAGGCGCAATCGGAATGTACAAAGTTCAGCCAAACGCCTACCCCATCCCTCTGTATTCTGCCCTATCTCTCGAAAGGCTCCCGCATCCGCCACTCAAATTAACATTAACTCCATATGCACATACGAGACCGAGCAATGCAACTCATGCGGACGGGCCTTTAGATGAGCTTAAACGACAACTCCGACGGCGAACGCCAGATCGGAGTAAATGACCTTTGGAAAGAATTCGGTCTTAACCCGAACCGGAGTTTGCAATCGCGAATAATCCAACCGGTAGTCGGGCTTCGCGATGTCCCGCCATTTGACATGCATTGGTCATTTGTGACAACTTTCATTGGAGATATTCAATATAACGCTGTACGACCGCGATTCAGATGCGTGTGGGAAATCGCTGGAAGACACCCGGGAAAGCAGGGAGTCCATGAAACTGTCCATGTGCGTCATCGGATGCGGCGGGAATGCTAAGGCCGTATTGAATGACATATACGACATGACGGACGAGTTCGAGCTCTATTTCGCGAGCCGGGATATCAACAAGGCCAGGGAGTACAGCGAGCTCTACGGTGGAGCGGGTTTCTTCGGTAGCTACGAGGAAGCGGTACGGGACACGAGGATTGACGCAGTTTACATCTCCACGCCGCACAACGTGCATCTGGATAACGCATTGCTCGCCGCCGAGAACTCCAAGCATATCCTTGTGGAAAAGCCCATTGCCCGGGACCTGGACGAGTCCCGCAGGATGATCGACGCGGCTAAGGATGCCGGCGTAAAACTGATGGTAGCGGAGAACTACCGGTTTCTCCCCACCGTGCAAAGATGCAAGGAGATTATCGAGGCGGGCAACATCGGAGACGTTCGCCTTATACAGATCCAGGCCGAGGGCTACAGCGTACCCAGCGCCTGGAGGACCAGCCGGGAGGCCAGCGGAGGTGGCGTCTTCATCGACGGAGGAATCCACTTCGTGGACGTGATGATGAACCTGGGGGGATTCCCGGAGCGTCTCTATGCCGCGAAGCCGCCCCAAATACACAGGAAAATAGATGTGGAGGACGGCATTGTAGTGACCGCGCATCTTCCGGGTGGAGTCCTGGGACTGTTAAACTTCTCTAGGGCGACGGCCGTTAAGAAACAGCGTCAGTGGGTCAACGTCACCGGCAGCAAGGGATATCTGAGCTTCGTCCCCTACTCCAATGAGATTATTTTTGAAACGACCGAGGTCCTGCGTACGATACGCCTGCCGGAGGCTCGCAGGGGCGTTCGCGGCATGGTCAGGGAGTTTCGCGACAGCATCCTAGAAGACCGCGAGCCTATGATGAACGGTCAGGAGGGCCTGAGGGACCTGGCAATCGTCCTTGGCGCATACGAGTCCGCCGAACGGGGAAAACAGGTCTCCATCTCAGACCCGGTCTGAGGCCCGGTTGGAGCAATATGACTGGGCGGGCGTCTGAACGGAGCCTGTGCGGATAAAGCAATCGATGGGAGTGCGAATTGATCGTCGTCCAGTGTGAGTTTGATGATACGGTGACAGCGGTAGACCTCGGATACGGGTTGAGGGAGGCCTTTGCGCCCGACGGCTGGACCGCCATGGAAGAAGATTTCCTGGCTGGTCGTTGCAGCCCTGAGGAAAACATCGCAAGGCAGTTTAAGCTGATCAAGGCCTCCAAGCAGGATATTGAAGACTTCGTCCTCGGTAATGTCGTATTAAGGCCGGAATTTGGCGAGTTCGTCGACTACTGCCGGGGCGTTGGGCTCAGGCTCGTAATAGTCAGCAGCGGGCTAGACATCTACATAAACTTGATACTGGGGCTCCTCGAACTGGAAGACCTTGAGGTGCATTCGGGGAAAGCGACTATTGGGTCTAACGGCATAGATGTGGTGTATTCGGACCCCGATGGAGAGCGTATCGAGAGCGGGCTAAAGGAAGCGTATGTCAAACACTACAAGGAGGCCGGGCATACCGTAGTTTACGTCGGCCAGGGGCTGTCGGACGTCGCGCCTGCGGAAGCCGCCGACTTCGTAATCGCAAGGTCTTCCCTGGCGGAGCATCTCACCGAACAAGGCCGCCCATATGACAAATTCGACACCTTTCAGGACGTCGGCAAGTGCCTTGAGGAGATTCGAAAGCAGTTGGGCGACACAGCCGACGGGAAGCAGTAACCCGCCGCCGTTGCCGGCGGGAAATAACCTAGCGCCTGGGCTTCCGGCGGAATAACCTCAAGAACCTGTCCTCGAAGTGATCGAAGAGTCCCCAGCGGTCGAGCTCCCCCTTCAGGATTTCCGGGTTGCCGGAGCCGTGCTCGACCTCCCTGAACATCCTCTCGATCTGGTTTGTCGCGGCCGCGGGCACGCCGCCATAGGCCGGCTGCGGCGTTAGAAGTCCCCTGGACTGAAACTCCTGCACGTTATGACCTATCGACGACGATGTGTACTCGTAGATGAACTTCAGCAGAGCTATGTCCCAGAACTCGTCCACGCCCACCATCACCACTGATAGGCCCTCTTCACGCCGCTCCAGGTCCGCCCCGATTCGCCTGGCGATCTCGGCCGGGACGCCGCTGACGATCTCCATCTTGTCGGCTTCGTTTCGGTACTGGTAAAGCACCCCCGGGCTCTTCGCTCCATACTCCCGGGCAAGGAAATTCAGATACTCGTAAGCCTCGTCGCTGAAGCCCTGGAGATGCAAGGCGTACTCGGGCGTCACAACGGCGGGGCGCTCCGCGATCACCTTTCCTGTGCGGACCACACCCTCCTGCTTCGAGGCGTCGGGCTCCTGGTAAATAGGGTCCGTTACGACGTAGTAAGAAACGTTTGTGGGGCCGAAAGTGGCAAGCTGCTGCTTCGGAAAGCGCACCACCCATGTCCGCTCCAGCGCCTTAATCCAGTCTCTTTCCAAGTCCATGGGCCAGCCTAGCTATCTCCAACATGATTCCGACGGCCATCTCGATTCCGTCGCGATACTAACGATGCTAGTGATGATGATGTGCCAATGTCAAGGGCCCGCCTACGCAAGGGTCCAGTAAACATACTCGTTACGGCGACAATTTATCATGGAAAGTACGTCTGTTAATTTGAATTGAGGCTAAAAGGGTATGTTGCCGTACGACAGAACAGCTTTTTGACAGGGTTTACCTACTGACAGACGTAAATCGAATCGGGGTTCCCTTCTCTGCAGACGGTGCATGCATCTGCAGGTGAAGTGAACACCGGAAACCAGGTCATGGATACCACACGAGTCCTCATAGTAGACAACAAAACGCTGACCAGGCGAGGCATATCCCTGCTTATCGAACAGCAGGAAGACTTGAAGGTCGTCGGAGAGTTCGATTGCACCCCGGACATTCGAGAAAAGGTAGACGAGGCGCGACCGGACGTCATACTGATAGACGTCGATCCATCAGACCCCGCTATATTCGACGTGATCAACGTCCTTTCGGACTCCTCCGAAAAAACCTATGTGTTGGCCCTGTCTGAAGAGGACGATCACGTTGTAGTGCACCGGGCATTGCAGTCGGGAGCATCAGGATACCTTCTGAAGGATGCCTCGGTAGAGGAGCTGTACTCGGCCATCAGAACGGTGCGGTCCGGGGAGGTGTTCATGCACCCGCGAGTCACGACAAAGCTCGTGGGGCACTATCTCAACAAACGGGGTAGCGCGTCCACAGAGAGCGACCCCTACGATAAGTTGAGTAATCGAGAACGAGAGATCTTGCCGCTATTGTCGGAGAGTCTGTCTAATAATGAGATAGGAGTCAAGCTTCAGATCAGCCCGTACACCGTACAGACATATCGCCAGCGCATCATGAGGAAGCTCGACCTTCATAATAAGACGGACCTCCTTCGTTATGCGGTCCGCAAAGGTCTCGTAAACCTTTTCAAATGACCTGGGATTATCCTCCGCGCCGTAATTAGCTACAGGTTTTGTACGAATTTCCTTACAGAATTGTATTACCCTAACGGACTGCTATGCATGAGCTTGATGTTTAATGATTAGTAATAAGTAGTTGCGTTGAGGTAACCGAATGCTGCAGATAACTTCTGCGAGAGACCATAAGATTTCCGGCAACGGCAAGAGATCGAGTGACAGGGCCATCCGAGTATTCCTTGCAGACGACCATCCCGTCGTCAGGAGGGGTCTCAGCCTCGTTATCGACGAACAAGACGATATGGAGGTGATCGGTGAGGCTGAGGACGGCATGGCGGCCGTGGAGTGCATCGCAAGGCTTCGCCCCGACGTCGCGCTGATGGATATCGACATGCCGATTCTATCAGGCATAGAGGCAACGAAGAGGATATCCGAGTCTAATCCGGAGGTCGCCGTGTTGATCCTCACGGCCTATGACCGCGAGGACCTTCTGTTTCAAGCCCTCCAGGCCGGAGCGGCGGGTTACGCGCTCAAGGTGACGAACGCGGAAGACCTTCTGGCCGCGGTCCGTACGGTAAATTCCGGAGAGGTGTGCATAAGTCCGGTAATGGCGACGAAGCTCGTCGGCGACTACCTCAAGAGAAGCAAGAACCCGGATGATCCCGACACCTATAGGAAGCTTAGCTCGCGTGAGCGCGAAGTGCTGCCCTTGCTTGCGGAGGGACATACCCACCACACCATCGCCGAACTTCTCCACGTTAGCCCATATACCGTGCAGACCTATCGCCAACGCATCATGCGGAAGCTAGACCTGCACAGCGGCACAGAGCTCCTGCGCTATGCCCTCAAGAAGGGGTTGGTGTCCCTGGAGACGTAACGCACTTGCTGTTTAATTAGACATTTCCTTCCTGAAAAATAAGACAATTATTGTATTTTTTACGGCGACTTTTCAAGGTCGCCGTTTTGTTTATCTACGAGGTGGGATTCCGATGCAACCCGATCGGCATTATTGCCTGTCGGGCAACTTTAGGAGGTATTCGCGCTATGGCGCAAGCGGTAGTTGACACATCCAGGACCGAACAGCAGCTAGTGGTCTTCGACCTGGCTTCAGAGGCTTATGGAGTGGACATTGGAGCTGTACGGGAGATAATACGACTGCAGGACATCACGAGAGTCCCGCGCACGCCCGACTTCGTCGAAGGCGTAATCAATCTTCGCGGCAAGGTCATTCCCGTTGTCGATCTTCGAAAGCGCTTCATGCTTCCCGTCGCCGAGCAGAATGACGATAACCGAATCGTCGTCGTCGACATAGGCGGGCAGGACATAGGGGTCGTCGTTGATGCGGTTACGGAGGTGCTCCGAATTCTTTCCGATTCAGTCGAGCCACCTTCATCCGTTATCACCACCGCAGATTCCGACTACCTGATGGGTATCTGCAAGATGGAATCCAGGCTGATCATCTTGCTGGACCTGGAGCGCGTACTCTCCGAAGACGAGAAGTCCCTGCTGGCAGAGGCGGCCGAAAACAGCTAGTCCTCCAGAACACCCAACGGCAACACGAAATGGCCTCTGAAATCGGGGGCCATTTTGCTAGCTCTGTCGAATAAACGGAGTAGGCGCCGTCGTTCAATCCTCTTTTCGCCTCCGAAATCGCAGGCCAGCCAGCCCGACAATGCCGGCAACAAAAGAAAGCTCAACTGCGATGGGTCCGCCCTGCGCAGGCACGCCGCACGCGCCCCCTTGCGGCAATTCGGCGTCTCCCGCTCCATCATCTGATTGCTCGGACACCGCAGGCTCGGCAGTCGGCTTCTCCTGAACAACGGCGGCTACCGGCGCAGGCGTCGACGTCGGCTCAGATGTGGGGACCTCGATTGGCTCCGCCTGGGGTTCAGGCGTAGGTCCTGAGACCTGCACGCTATCCAAGGAATATGGCACCAGTACGGGGGCCGGCAGCGACGTGGGAAGCGCCATGCTCAAGTCCGGCGCCGATACGGATGGTGCTCCC
Organism: Chloroflexota bacterium; assembly: GCA_022565015.1. Lineage (GTDB taxonomy): Bacteria > Chloroflexota > Dehalococcoidia > Lucifugimonadales > JADFKI01 > JADFKI01. The sequence continues at coordinate 12,844 of JADFKI010000026.1, read as the reverse complement.
AACGTATCGCGCCACATGTTTTCAAGCTCTATCCTCGTAACGCCGTAGACCTCTTCGATGGAGTCCTCCACGTTTGTGCCCGACTTCATCACGGCCATGAGCTGCTTCATACTGTCGGCCCCGAACTCCTCCACCATGAACCTTACTATGTCCCGCGCCTGGCCATAAAATATGATCACGTCGTCGGGTGTCCCCGGCAGGCTGGTCAGGGAGGTGATGGGAAGCAGCCTATCGTTCCTCAATGCAAACAGAAGGGCATTATCGTACGACGTACCCGGCTCCACGTTCCCAAGTTCTGAAAGGCCTTCATTAAGCCACGAAGGCACCTTTCGGAATATGCTGTCGCCGGCCCTGTGGGTTATCACGTGAGTCAGCTCGTGAGACGTCGTGCCCCTGATACGGCGGCCGCCGGCCAACACCAACACGACTCCCACGTCTACAAACGCCTGGCCCTCGGTGATCAGCTCACGCCTTATGGTCGCGCTGTTGGGAGGCAGCGCGTCCAACATCTCGGCCACGTTGTTGTAGATGGTCAGTCGAATCGGCTCTTCGGTATCTGCTCCGAGCAACGGACCCATCGTATTGATGGTCTCGATCGCCGCCTCGAGAACTAATTCAGCCCGACTTTTCACCGGCCCATGGTAGGCTACGGTCACCGGCCCTTCGGAGACCTCCTCCCACTCGAACCGTGCGTCATGGTAGATAAACATCCGGCGTTCGGTGGCGAGCTCGTTGCCCTCGGAGTCCAGTATCTCGAAGTTGTAGTTGATTATCGCCCCAGGCGGCACATACCTCTGGCCGGTGTTGGTCCTGAACAACAGCTCGGAGTCGATCAGCTTACCGCTCTCGAATTCCAGGTAGTTGTACTCTCCTCGGGCCTGCTGTCCGATCCTGAATCTAATGGCCACCTCCACGATTTCGTTGTCGCCCTCGGCCTCCAGCTTGAATCGCATGCCGAGGGGAAACTCGCTGGTGACGCTGGTAGAGATTACCTTGATGTTGCCCCCATCGGCGGATGCCGAACGGGCCTCCGCAAACAGCAGGGCCGGCGCGATCGCGATCGCCAGGAGCCAAATTGCAAGCTTACTCAACTTCAACCTCGCTAGATCACCAGGCTTACCGCTGAAAATTTATCTGAGCGATGGGAGTCGAATCTCCGGCGGAGGCGTAGTCGGTCTTCTTCGCCCATCCCCCTGAGGACATGGGCCGAGAATGCGTACTCCCGCACGGCGCCGACGAACTCCACGCCATCGTTGATTCACGGTCTCCGGCACTCCCCTGACGCCACACCCCCTCGGTAGGTGGCGGAACTCCCTTATCTCTAATACGTTCGCCCGTACCCCCTGAGATTCCATTGCCACCGCAAAGGCCACACGGGCCACTATCCGGTTTGAAGGGCGCGCCCATATTCCGCCGGGCGAAAAGCGTCGGCCTGACGCCACCCCTGGGCTCAGCGTCGGACCCGGTGTTCAGCGCCCGTCTATCGCTCGCCGGCGGCATCGCCATGGACCTGCACGTTTACCGGGTCGATAACGCAACTGCCGTCGTCTCATATAAGTATTTTAGCTCAGTTTCCCATGCGCGGGCTAGCTGGTAGAAGTGGCGTCATTGGGAGAAGGTCCGTTGCAACAATCCGATGGGGAGAGCTAAGAAACCGGCAAAACGACCATGAGACACGGTAACGGCGTCGTCTTACTCAGTGCCATCGACGTTTACGGTGCGCCACGTATGGTAGATTCGCTGGACCATCGTGAGCATAGTCAGTCCGGCGATGGCCCCCAGCACGATCAAGAGGACGATGGCCGAGAAGTGACCTATGATGGTGCCAACGCCCAGAGCGACGACACGTTCAGGGCGCGTCATGAAACCGATTCGGCACTCGATGCCCAGGCCTTCGGCGCGCGCACGAAGGTAGCTGACCATGATGGACCCCGCCAGGGCCAGATACACCAGCAAGACTCCCAGGGTCGACGAGCTGCTGAGATAGAAGACGAGCAGGCCCAGGAGAACGGCTATCTCGGAAAGGCGGTCGACTACCGAGTCCAGGAGCGCGCCGAATTTGGATACCCGGTCGGTGGCTCTCGCCAGGGCTCCATCGAAGAGGTCAAGGGCCCCAGCGGCCAATAGCGCCACGCCACCGGCCCATAGGAGTCCAATGCCGAGAAGGTAAGCGCTGACGCCCGCCCCCACCAGTCCAAAGAGGGTGACGGCGTTGGGGCTGACTCCGACCCTGGCCAGCCAGGACGCGACGGGCTCCTCCACGTATGAAGACAGCATCCGGCGGGCCGTCGCACGGTTCATGGGGTCATCACCGGGACAGCAAGCCCCCTTAATGCGGAGGTAAACATGACTGACGGCATGGTGCGACTCTAGCTGGAAAGGACCAGCTGCTTTGAGCGTAGAAGAGTCCCGTAATAGTCCATCACTCTGGCCGCGACCCTCTCCCAGCGGTACTCTTCCACGGCCTGCCGCGCCGTCACCTGCAGACGATGTCGCAAGGCAGGCTCCTTTATCAGGCGCTCTATGGCGTTGGCCAACTCCAGCTCGTCTTTCGGTGGTACGAGAAGGCCTTCGCTGCCGTCTGTTATTACACTGGAATAGCCCGCAATGCTGGATGCTACCACAGACGCTCCCGCCGACATAGCCTCCAAGAGCACGATTCCGAAGCTCTCCCGCCCGGTGGCCGGCGAGCAGAATATGTCCGCGGTCTTATAGTATCTGGCCTTGTCCTCATCGGACACTCTGCCGAGAAAAACGACGTCCTGGAGATTTCGCTCGCTTATGATCCTTGATGAGTCCACGTCGGGCTTTCCCGGCCCAACGACCAGCAATCGGAGCTCGGGCCAGTCCCACTTCAGCCGAGCATAGGCGCTCAGCAGATACTTGAGGCCCTTTCTCTTTTCCAGGCGACCAACAAAAAGCAGGTTAACCTTGCCGTCTTTCAAATGCTGAAAGGGCTCGGCGTCGGCGAACTCATCGACCTGAACGCCATTGGGAATGATCTCGTAGTCTGCTGGAAAGTTTCGGCTGATGAACTGACGCGCCGGCTCCGAGACCGCTATATGCCCCGACAGTTTGCGAAAATAGGGCTTCGCCAAACTTCTGAACCCGACTTTGTAGAGTCTTGTGCCCTTGTAGGTATGAAAGGTGCCTACAATCGGAATATTCTCGGACTCTGCCAGGCTAAGGAAGTTCACGGTGAGTACGCCGGCAAATGGCTCGTGCAGGTGTACTATGTCGAACTGCTCCCTCTTCAGGAGCTCCTTTATTCTGGGCCTAAGCCAAACGGAGAACGTAATGCGGGCGATGGAGCCTCCGCTCGGCACCGGCACCGGCCGACCCATGTGGATGAAATCCTCGTCGTCTACAGTCTCGGGGTCGGAGCACGGGGCGATGACTCGCACCATGTGGCCGGAGCGCCTGAACTCGGCGGCGAGGCTGTTTATGTGGTCGGTCACCCCACCCTTGAAGGCGTGGTCGTACGGGGATACGAGCGCGACCTTGAGGGGTCGGCCGACCGAGACTTCTGTCACGCTCTACTTTCCCCTCCAGCTAAGAGACTATCCTTCAGTCTCCGCAGACCCAATCTTGTTGGCTATATCCGTCCGGCAGCCGGGATTCAACGATCGTCCGGCGGCCTCGATTACAGAAGCCCGTCGACCCCCTGGATAAAGTCCTCGACCCTTTGACGAGCTTCGTCATCGGTGTACTGAACGGGCGGCGACTTCATGAAGTAGGATGAGGGGCCTAGAATCGGCCCGCCCAACCCACGGTCCTTGGCGATCTTGGCGCATCGAATGGCGTCTATGACAACGCCTGCAGAGTTGGGGCTATCCCAGACCTCCAGCTTGAGCTCTACGTTGAGGGGAACATCTCCGAAGCTGGTGCCCTCCAGCCTGATGTAGGCCCACTTCCTATCGGAGAGCCAGGGGACGTAGTCGCTGGGGCCAACGTGAATGCTATCCTTCGGAAGCTCGTGGTCGAGCTGCGATACAACCGACCCCGTCTTCGAGATCTTCTTGCTGACGAGCCGCTCCTGCTCCTTCATATTCAAGAAGTCGGAGTTGCCGCCAAAGTTCAGCTGATAAGTATTATCCAGCCGAACGCCCCTATCCATGAACAGCCTGGTCAATACGCGGTGGATTATGGTGGCGCCCACCTGCGACTTAATGTCGTCGCCTATTATCGGCGCGCCGGCCTCCCTGAATCTATGCTGCCAGTAGTCGCCCTCACCGCTCGCTATGAATACGGGTATGCAGTTTATGAACCCACAACCGGCCTGCAACACCTGCTCCACATACCATCTTGTTGCCTCTTCCGAGCCAACGGGCAGATAATTTATTACGACATCGACCTCGCGCTCTTTGAGGATTTTTACCACGTCATCGGTAGGGCCGGGAGCCTTTGTGATGATTTCGGACATGTATTTGCCGACGCCGTCGTGGATCATGCCCCGGCTCACCGTGACGCCCGTATGCTGTACCTTCTGGAACTTCTTAGTATTGTTCGGCTTCGCGAATATCGCCTCGGACAGGTCCAGGCCGACCTTGGTCGAGTCAATGTCGAAGGCGGCAACGAAGTTGATGTCACCTATGCCATATTCACCCAGTACCGGGTGCATTAGTCCGGGTATCTCGTCATTGCTGGTCGCGTCGGCATATTTCGTCACGCCCTGAACAAGAGACGAAGCGCAGTTACCAACACCTATAATTGCCACATTTATACTACCCAAGCGTCTTCCACTCCTTCCACTTGAACCTGCTAAACGACAACAGTCCTAACCCAGCTTCTGAATCCAAACCGTTGGTCGGGGAGGACCGTCTTACTTGTGCCCTGAACTTACTACCGGGGGTGCGTCTGATGCTTTGAAACTATAGTGAGGATATACGACAGCCGCAGCGACAGGCCCTATTCTAGCATTTTCGGCACTGAAAACACAAGAGGACACACCCTTTCAGCACCTTGTAGACTGCTTCACGTGTTGTGATACGTCAGGTCCTGTGGCGTTTAACCGTCGGAAATCGGCCCCTAGATTACCCCTTTGGCTTCCAGCTCTGCCAGGTCGTTTTCCCTCATATCCAGAAGCTCCGCCAGCACCTCTTTGGAGTGCTGTCCCAGAAGCGGCGGGGGCTCTATTTCCACCTTGTTGGACCTTATTTTTATCGGACAGCCCAGCGCCAGGTACTCTCCACGCACTGGATCGTCCAGGCTTACAACCATCTCCCTGGCCCTGAGGTGCGGGTCGTGCAAGACCTCCAGGGTGTCCTGCACTGCGCCGCAGGGGATCCCCAGGTCCGTCACCTCCTTCAGGATCTCAAACTTCGTCTTCGTCCTGGTCCAGCTGGAGATGATCTTCTCAATCTCCGGGCCTCGCTCCTTTCTCAGATCGTCCGTGGCAAAGCGTTCGTCGCCGATGAGGTCCGCTCGTCCCATGAGGGCGAGCATGGATTCCCAGGCGTCGCCTTGAAAGTAGAGAGCGACGTAGTCGTCAGGGCCACCGGGACGGCAGGGGTATATGAAGGATGCGCCACCCCACGCCCTGTTTCCCGCCCTCACGACGGGCTCATTGGAATTCAGCGTATCCATGGTGCGGATTCTCATCAGGTTGACGACAGCGTCCTGCATGGACACCTCCACGAACTGGCTTTCGCCTGTCATGTCACGCTGGCGCAGCGCGGCTAGCATGCCGATGGCGCAGTGCAAGCCCGTACCGGAGTCGCCCACGCCCGGCGCGACGAAAAGCGGCTCACCGTCCCGCTCGCCATTGGCGCTCATGGCGCCGCCCATAGCCTGGGCGATGTGCTCGAAGCTCTTGAAGCCGGAGTATGGCCCGTAGGTGCCGAATCCCTTGATGGTGGCATAAACTATCTTGGGGTTCGTCTCCTTCAGCCTGTCGTATCCGAGACCGAAGGACTCCATGCGGCCGGGCCCGAAGTTTTCTACGACGATGTCCGAGACCTTCACCAGGTCTGAAAAAATCTCCCGGCCCTCGTCAGTCTTTAGATTCAGCGTGAGGCTGCGCTTGTTGGCGTTGAACACCAGGAAATAGAAGCTGTCGACATCCGGGTCCTTGGCGCGCTCCCAGCGAGTGCGGTCCCCGACGCCGGGCTCCTCGATCTTGATGACGTCTGCGCCGAGCCAGGCCAGCAGCTGCGTACAAGACGGGCCCGCCTGGACCTGTGTCAGGTCCAGTATGCGTACGCCTTCCAAGGGACTGGTCATTTGAGCCTCCTGAGTATCTGTCGCCCTAGCCGGCTACCTTTTCGGGGAGTTCGACGGACGTAATGCCGTCCTCACCCACGTATCTATCGCGAATCTCTTCAAACGCCCTCAGCCGCTCCGGTTGGAACTCGGTTGGGCTCTCGTTGTCGTCCAGCCACGGATTCGGGAAGTAGAAGCGGACGAGGGTCGTGCCGTCGGCGGCGGAAAGGCGCGCGTAGTACACCTTCGGCATCATGTCGTGACCGTGGTCGGCGTTGTCGACGAACTGGACGGCGCTGACCGTCGCCAGGTCCAGATGCATATGCCAGTCCCCGCTCTCGATCATGCTCCATTGGCCTGCGAAGTCGGTCGACTGTATGTCCCTGGCGTACATCTCCGCCACCGCTCCGCCTGAGTCGATCACCAGCAACATGTCGTCGATGCTGAGAAGCTCGGAGATTAGTCTCTTGAGTATCGCGCCTTCCAAGGCATTCACCCCTGTTTTTCGTTGACGCTCACATCACCAGATGATAGCATCCCCTGCGGCCAAGTGCCGAAGGTTTTTTCCTCAGACCGGCCTAACGAATCCAGGACCAAAGGGGACCCAATTGCGGGTCGGGAACAGATTAGCCAGAAGAGCTCCATTTTATTACGGGTGGGTGATCCTGTTCGCGGCGGGGTCCTCGATGTTCGCGCGAAACGCCGCCGCAAGCCTGACCCTGGCCGTCTTCATATACCCGATGACGCAAGACCTGGGCTGGAGCCGCACTTTGATTGCCGGGGCTGCCGGCGCGGGAGGACTCGCGGCGACGGGAGCGTCTCCGGTTGTCGGATGGCTTTCCGACCGGTACGGCGTCCGCCTGGTGCTTTTGGCAAGTATCCTGATCCTTGGCTTTTCCACGATCTCCCTTGGCTGGGCGACGGTCCCAATCGCATTCTACATAGCCTACGGCGCCGGGCGCGTCATGTTCGCCAGCCCTATTCAGATCGGCGCCTCGGTCGTGGTATCCCGCTGGTTCGTCAGGCTGAGAGGCCGCGCCTCAGGACTGCTTGGGCTGTTCCATTCGGCCGGAATGGTGCTTTTCCCGCTCATCGCCGGTCTGGTGATTCAGTCCAGCGGCTACCGAAGTGCCTGGGTAGTTCTCGGCGTTATCGTCTTGGCGGTCGCGCTGGGGCCCGTCACCCTGCTGATCATCCAACGACCGGAAGACGTGGGGTTGAGACCCGACGGCGACAAGGCGGACGACCAGGCGTATGACCCAACAGATGCTACGCAGCGTACCGCCGAGGGGACGTGGACACTTCGAGAGGCGATGCGAACACCGGCATTGTGGATGCTCGCACTGGGCACGGGAATACTCTTCTTACTCCAGTCCGGCATAAACATCCACCAGGCAGCCTACTTTCGCGACCAGGGGCTTGGAGCGACGATCGCCGCGACTTCGCTCAGCTTGAATGCCATATTTCTGGGAATAGGCAGCGTTGCGTGGGGCTGGCTCCTCGATAAAATACACGTACGTATAGTTTTGGCGGGCGTCGCGTTGTTGATGGCCGTCACGTCGGGCCTGTTCGCAACGGCAGACAGCGTGGCGGAGGCCCTGCTCTATGCGTCGTTGTTCGGCTTTTCGTTGGGGGGCCTGATCATCGTGCCGCCCGTAGTCTTCGCCAACTACTTCGGGCGCGGCTCCCTGGGCTCGATCCGTGGCGTAACGGAGCCGTTTACGTCACTGGGGCAGGCCATAGGCGCAGTGTTGTCGGGCGCGATATTCGATATCACCGGAAGCTACAGCATCGCGTTCACGACTTATGCCGTCCTGGGGACCATGACCATCGTGCTTATCCTTGCCGCGAGGCCACCTCGAAGGCCGGCCGACGTCGAATCCGCCGCGGCGACGTAGCAAGGGACAGACTCGCCGCCCGCCCCTTGCTCGAGAATCCAAGGCCGTGGTCCGCTAGGCCCCCGGTCCCCTGCCCATCGAGTAGGGCTGCCAGCGTATTAGGTCGGTCTTATCCAGGACCGAAGGGTTCACACAGGTCCTGGGCCAGCGGCCGGTCAGCACCAGCGCAATCTCCTGGCCGATGCGCCGTCGGGTCTCAGGGCGCATCCTCTCGGACGCTGAGGCTACGTGAGGTGTCAGGGTCACGTTCTCCATGCTCAGGAGCGGGTTGTCCGGATCAGGCGGCTCCTGCTCGAGCACGTCCAGCCCGGCGGCGGCTATCCAGCCCTCTTGCAGCGCCTTTATAAGCGCATTTTCGTCTACCGTTGGACCGCGGCCATTGTTTATGAACAGCGCGGTTGGCTTCATCTTGCGAAAATGCTCCTCTCTGAGCATATGGTGGACCTCCTCGGTCGACGGCGCGTGCATGGTGACGATGTCCGAGCGCTCAAGTATGTCATCGAGATAGCTTACGGGCTCGACTCCATACTCGGTAATCATCAGCTCTTCGATGTAGGGGTCGAAGGCTATCATACGCAGCCCGAAGGGTGCGGCCCTCAACGCCGTCGCCCTGGCGACATGGCCGAAGGATATGAACCCGAGGGTCTGGCCGTAGAGCCTTGGGAAGTTGGACAGCAGCGGGCGCCCCTCCGACCAACGACCGCTGCGAACGTACTGGTCCATCGTGCGCAACCTGCGGAACGTGGAGAGGATCATCATCATCGTGTGGTCGGCGACCTCCTCGATGAAGGTGTCGGGAACGTTGGTCACGGGTATCCCTTTGGCGGTCGCCGCGGCGACGTCCACTATGTCCGCGCCCACGCTTCCCAGGGATATGACCTTGCAGTTATTGAGCTCGTTGACAATCGCCTCGGTAATCCTTCGGCCTCTGGCGATAATCGCGTCGGCGTCCTTCGCGGCCTCGATGAACTCTCCTTCACTATCGGCGGGGATCTCAACAATCTCCGCGTCGATCGGTCCCAGCGACTCCATTTCAAGGTCATACGTCGTGCCGTCCAGGTCGGAGATGACGTCTGGGGGCTTCTGAGTAACTACTTTAAACCTGGCCAATTCAAACCCTCCGTTCGTCCGTTTTTAACTTCGTAGACTGCTTGTTACCCTCTGAAAATACCGACTAAGGATACGTGACCTCAAGGGGTATGTCCAGAGATGTGATACTCGGGCGGGCCGACGGTTTATCTAGATAGTGTGCGCTCCCCGTAAATGGCTCTAATACGCCGGGAGCACGGTGCTACAGGCGTGCATATTGACCAGATGCGCGACGATGTGGTAGCATAGGTTAAAGTGGACGATACCTCTGATAGACGATTCTCTGATTATCGCCTAATGCATCGGCGAAAACCCGTTGCGTTGGGCGGTTTGTGTTTTTAAGCCATGGCTACATTCGCCGCCGCCGTCCTAGCGGCAGGCAATGGCACCCGCATGAAGTCCCAGATCCCCAAGGTCTTGCACCACATCTGTGGTAAAGAGATGGTGAGACTGGTCGTCGATGCCGCGAGGGCCGCCGGGGTCCGGAGCGTGGCAGCCGTCGTCCCCAAGTCCTCCCAGGCTATAAGAGACGCTCTCGGCGACACGGTGGAGTACGCCTTGCAGCCGAGGCCGTTGGGAAGCGGCGACGCCCTTCTTAGAGCAAGGCAAGCGCTGGGAGAAGCAGACAACGTCCTTGTCCTCTGTGGAGACGTGCCGCTGATTTTCTCGGACACCCTGCGCCGACTGGTGCAACGCCATAAAGAGACCGAGGCCTGTATAACTATTCTGACCTCTACGCTGGTGCCGCCGGACGGCCTGGGCCGCATCGTGCGGTCCGCGGACGGGAGCGTGTCCGCTATCGTCGAAGAGAGCGTGGCGGACGAAGAGACGAAGGCGATTGTCGAGACCAATAGCGGCTGCTACTGCTTTCGCGCCTCGTGGCTCTGGGGCGCTCTCGAAGGTCTGGCCCCCTCTTCCGAAGGCGAGATTTTTCTTACGGACCTGGTCGCTGAGGCCGCCAACAACCGTCTACTCGTAGAGTCCGTCCAATCAGTGGACGCATTCGAGACGCTTGGCGTGAATAATCGGATTCAGCTGGCAAAGGCGGAAGAGGTGCTCCGTCAGCGTATACGAGAGCGCTGGATGCTTGACGGCGTCACGATGCAGGACCCATCTTCCATCTATATCGACGAGGATGTCGAGCTGGGTCAGGACACGGTCATTCTCCCCAACACACATATTACAGGCAGATCGAAAATCGGAGACAATTGCCGGATAGGCCCGAACTCCGTCATAAACGAGTCGGTCATAGGCGACAGGTGCACCGTAACGTCGTCCGTCGTACGGGGCTCGGTGTTCGAGGACGACGTAGACGCAGGCCCGTTCGCCCACGTTCGCGACAACTCATATCTCGAATGCGGCGTCCACATTGGGACGTCCGCGGAGGTCAAGAACAGCAGGCTGGGCAGGGACACGAGGTCCGGCCACTTCAGCTACATCGGCGACGCCAAGCTCGGCTCCAATGTAAACATCGGGGCCGGTGCGGTCACCTGCAACTTCGACGGCGTGAATAAGAACGAGACGATCATAGGCAACGACGCCTTCATCGGCTGCGACACTATGCTCGTCGCGCCGATCGAGATAGGTGACGGCGCGATCACGGGTGCGGGTTCGGTCGTAACGAAGGATGTGCCGCCCAACTCACTGGTCGTAGGCGTGCCGGCCAGAGAGCAAGTCGCGTCAGGCCGCAACGACTCCAAGTAGCCCCAAGGCTCGACCGCCAATTCATTGAGACCATGCGTATAACCATTCTTTGAGAAGGAGCGACAGAAAAACTGACAGAAGATGGATACTGACAGTCCATTATTACCTTCAATAATCCTTGGAATCTCCATAGCAGTATTCGCCCTGGTTTCGCTTGCCGGGGCAGGCATATCGTCCGTTCGGAGGGACCGCGTTCAACGCCTGACGTCCCAGGAAGTCTCAGGTGCGACGAACCTGGAGTCCCTTCTCACCTCACGCTTGGGCCCCGCTGCCGCGCTTCAACTTCTGCTCGCAATCACATTTGCCTCCAGCATGATCGCCGTTGTCGCCATTGTGATTTCGCAGGTGGGCATTCTGTGGCCCCCTATCGTACTGGCGTCTGCGGCAACGTTACTTGGATTGGGGGCAATATATGGAACGGCATGGACCGTGGCTCCCCGCTACGGTGAGGGCATTGCATTAATATTCAGCGGACCGGTCAGAGGGATCTCATTCGTCTGCAACCCGATGCTGGCCGCGGCCACCTCGTTCATCCGCCTGCTGTTTCGGGTACGCGATACGGCCCCCAATGGTTCTGCGGAGGCGCTCCTCAGTGAGATGAGAGTGCCGCTGGAAGATGACGGAGAGCCTCTGGACGAGGCCGAGGTCCGAATGATCCGTGGCGTCGTCAGCCTCGACGACACCGTCGCGCGGGAAATCATGATTCCCCGAGGCGACATGGTCGTCGCCGAAATCGGCACATCCATTGGCGAACTGGCAGAGCAGATGATCAGCTTCGGGCATAGTCGTATACCCATCTACAGAGAGACCCTCGACAGAATAGAAGGCATCGCCTACGCGAGGGACATTCTGAGGCAGCTAACCCGCGAGGCGGAACTGCCCGATATGGCGGTGGAGAGCATGGTTCGGCAGGCCCTGTTCATACCAGAGTCCAAGACACTCGAGGAGCTCCTGGCGGAGTTTCAGGAGACCCGCGTTCACATGGCCATCGTCGTGGACGAATACGGTGGAGTGTCTGGCCTCGTGACGATCGAGGACCTGCTGGAGGAGATAGTCGGCGAAATACTGGACGAGTTCGATATCGGAGACCCCGAGGTCGAATCAATCAGCGAAAGCGAATACATGATGGACGCCCGTGTCAGCATAGACAATATTAACGAGATGCTAAACGTTTCGCTGGAAGGCGACGGGTTCGATACCATCGGCGGCTTTGTTTACCACCGGCTGGGAAAGATACCCAGTCTGGGCGATATTGTCGAGTACGACGGAGTGAAAATTGAGGTGATCTCAACTATCGGCAGGCGACTCAAGAGACTAAGAGTTACCAGGAATTAGACAGCACCCCCTTAAAAGGCCTCCGCTTATCAGCCGGCCCTGCCCTGCGCCGCCTCGATTCGGAACCTCCTTCCTGCTATAAACCGGACCATGTGAGTGAGACTCCTTGGCCGCCCGCTCGGAGCACGCTCTTGCCCTTTATTGCTGCGCTCCAATCCAGAGCCTGCTCTGACGACTAAACTGGACTTTGTACAAAGATGTCTCCTAAATTTGAGGGCGTTCGAACGGGTTTATTATGGTGCCTTCGCTCTGCCGCATAAACACCTATCTCATCGTTCAAGGACTTTCCGCATATCAACCTGCAAACTCGACATGCAAAAAGTCTGCCGATTACTGACCATCAGCTATACGCCTTCGCGTTGAGGCGCATTCGGAATGTACAAAGTCGAGCTAAGAGAACGCGGGGATTACCTCTTTGCCGAACAGCTTGATCGACTTCTCGACCACACTCGCCGGCATGCTGCCGAACACGTGCTGCGCGCAGAAGACATCGTGCCCTATCAGGTCGCGCTGCTCCTGCATCTTCCTGATCACCGTGTCCGGACTTCCGACCAGGGCGATTCCGTTGTCGATCCAGAAGTCGTAGGACGTGCTCCTCTCTCGAAAAATCCGGCGAA
>JADFKI010000248.1 GCA_022565015.1 Chloroflexota bacterium | reverse complement strand
GCGGTGCTGTCGTCGCTAAAGGTCGCCAGGGCATTGAACTGCTGAGTCTGGCCTTCTTCAACGGACGCGCTGACGAACGATACAGCAATCGACGTTATTGTCGTCGGCGGCGGAGTCGTGACGTCGAGGACGGCGATGTTGCTGACGACGGTGTCCTGCGTGGCGGTAATGTCGGTCGTGCCGGCAAGTATGGCCGTAGCCAGGCCAAGGGAGTCGATGGTCGCAACGGCGGTGTCGGAGCTTTCCCATGTCGCGGTGGAGGCCGCCTACTACGAGAATGTCGAGGAGGATATAGCGCGCCTGCTGGCCGATGATGCCGTAGTTGCCAGGTTTAACGGCAGAATGGAATATGGTCCCAGGGCGCTGGGAAACAGGACTATTCTATACAGGCCTAATGACCCCTCGGTCAACTACTGGATGAACGACGCGCTGAAACGTACCGAATTCATGCCGTTTGCCCCGGTGTCTCTGACTGAAGAGTCCCACAAGCTGTTCAAGGGGCTCAAGGGCGCCGAGAACACCGCGAGATTCATGACCATTACCTTTGACTGCACCGACTGGATGGCCGAGAACTGCCCCGGCGTTGTCCATATCGACAATACGGCGAGGCCGCAGCTGGTCGACACCAATGACAATCCCAGTATGCACCGCGTTCTTGGCGAGTATCAGAAGCTGACGGGCCTGCCGTGCCTCATCAACACCAGCTTCAACATGCACGAGGAACCGATCGTCTGCAGCCCGTATGACGCGATACGCGCGTTCAAAATGGGACAACTGGACTATCTGGCCATCGGCAACTGGATAGCCAAAAATCCCGTTCCTGCCGAGAGGAAGGCGGATATGGTCAGGTATGAAGGCTATGTGAACAGACAAGGGCCGGTCAGAGTATGAGCAGAATATTGATAACGGGCGGTACCGGTTTCATAGGGTCGAGGCTGGCCCTGAGGTACCTTGCGCAGCGGGACTCCGTCAGGGTCGTCGGCCAGGAAAACAACTCCTATGAAACGGGAAATTGCGCCACGCTGAGAGACGCCGGCGCGGAGGTCATGATCGCGCCCGTCACCGACGAACGCAAGATGCTCGAAGCAATGGAAGGCATCGATGTAGTGTTCCACCTGGCGGCGGCGCAGCACGAAGCCAACGTTCCCGACAGCCACTTCTGGGACGTCAACGTCGAAGGCACCCGCAACGTCCTGGAAGCGGCCGTGAAAGCGCAAGTGGGCCGTTTCGTTCACGGCAGCACCATCGGCGTATATGGGGAGTCCACTGACGGCGTCCTGGACGAGAGTTCTCCCCTCAGGCCCTCGAACATCTACGGCGTAACCAAGCTCGAAGCCGAAAAGCTGGTTATGTCGTATTCGGATAGGATACCGCTCGTGTCCATTCGCATATCGGAGACATACGGCCCGGGCGACCAGCGCCTCCTAAGGCTATTCAAGGCGGTAAGCAAGGGCCGCTTCTTCATTATAGGCAACGGTGAAAACCTCCATCACCCCATATTCGTAGAGGACCTGATTGACGGCCTCGTGCTCGCGGCATCGAGCGACCATGGGACCGGCAAGATTATTGTTCTCGCGGGCAAGGAGGCCGTGTCCACGAATCAGATGGTCGAGACGATTGCGGCGCGCCTGGGGGTGGCCATGCCTAAGATAAGGGTTCCGATGCTGCCCATGGCAGTGGCTGCCAACGTCATGGGCAAGACTCTCGGCATGATCGGGATTCAGTCCCCGCTGCATCCCAGAAGACTGGACTTCTTCAGGAAGAGCTTTGTGTTGTCAAACAAGGTCGCTTCGGAGGTCCTGCAGTTCCAGCCGCAACGCATCTTCGCCGAAGGTGTAAAGGCAACGGCGGAGTGGTATGCAGAAATGGCCTTTCTGCCGGGGCACGGGCTCTCCATCAACGGCAGCCGTCCGTCGAATCATGGTGCGCGTGAGGGAGCGGAGACCGGTCCGGAGCAGGACTCGGACAGGGCCATCGAACGAAAGCGTGCGCTGGCAGCCAAAATGGAACCCTTCGACTCCTACTGGGAAGGCCCATCCAATATAGAAAAGGGCTACAAGACTCTGGCCAAATTTTACCGAAGTAACTATGCCGGAGACTTTCCGTCGGACCGAGGCGCGGAAATTCTTGTAATAAGCTCGGGTCCCGGCTACATGGTGAACCTGCTTGCGCAGGAGGGCTACACCAATGTGCTGGGCATCGACTCTGACCATCGAAAAACACGCCACGCTGAGCTGCGCGGCCTGAACTGCGTCACCGCCGAGGCTTTTCCGCTTCTGGAAGAGCACATCGACGAGTTTGACTTTATCTTCTGCGAGTCGGAGATAAACCACCTGGGGAAAAGTGAGATCCTGGAGCTCATGCGGCTCTGCAGCAACAGCCTGAAGCCCGGGGGCAGGCTCATATGTCACTCCATGAACGGAGCCAATCCCATCACGGGCGCCGAGGGTCTGGCGCTGAACATCGACCATTTCAACACATTCACGGAATACTCGATGCGCCAGATCTTCGAGTATGGCGGTTTCAAGGATGTACGAGTCTTCCCCTTGAACCTCTACGTCTTCTATAAGAATCCGCTCAATTACGTAGGCATTATTGTTGACAAGATTCTGAGCATAGCCTTCAGGACGTTGTTCATCTTCTACGGCAAGTCCAACAAGATTTTTACCAAGAAGATTGCAGCCGTCGGTCGAAAAGAGGACTAGACAGGTCCGATGCGAATACTTATCTGCAACTACGAATATCCTCCCCTGGGCGGCGGCGGCGGGGTAGCCACCAAGCTGCTGGCGGAGGACCTTGCGAAACGACACGAGGTAACAATACTGACCTCGAAGGCAGCAGACCTGCCGGCCGACGCCGTAGAAGATGGAGTACGAGTGCTCAGGGCGCCCGTACTCTTTCGCAGGCAGAAGGCCTCCGCCGACATGCTGTCGATGATTGCATATATTCCCATGGGCACGCGAGTCGGCAAGAGGTTGCTGAGCGCTGAAAGTTTCGACGTCATCAACACCCATTTCGCGTTGCCTTCCGGTCCTGTGGGAGACTCTCTGTCGAGATTCGGCAGGATTCCCAACGTGCTAACGGTGCACGGCGGGGACCTTTACGACCCCAGTAAGTTCACTTCACCTCATCGTCATGCCATTCTGCGCGCATGGATAAGGCGTCTGCTTCGCAAGGCGGACGTGGTTGTCGGGCAGTCTCAAAACACGCTCGGCAATATGAAGAGGTATTACGCAGATGACGTCGAAGGGGAGCTCATACCACTGGGTATTCAGCGCCCGCCCGACGTGACCGCCTCACGGCGGGAGCATGGCTTCGAAGACGATGAGGTCTTGCTCATAACGGTGGGCAGGCTCGTAGCACGTAAGGCAACGTCGCAGCTCATGACGCTAATGGACAGAATGCGGGACCTCAAGTTGCGTCTCATCGTGATCGGGACCGGCCCGGAAGAGGCCATGCTCAGAGCGGACGCGGCTTCGCGGGGCCTGAGCGATAGAATCAGATTTACTGGATTTGTCGACGAAGTCGAAAAGCTACGCCTGCTTAAGATTTCCGACATGTATGTGTCTACGAGCCAACACGAGGGGTTTGGGCTGGTGCTTCTCGAAGGAATAGCCTTTGGACTGCCGGTCCTTTGCTACGATCATGGCGGGCAGACCGACTTTCTCGATGACGGCGAAACGGGGTACGTCCTACCCTTGAATGACCTGCAAAGTTTCGAAGACCGTTGTCGTGAGATGGTGAAGGACGTCGGGCTCAGGACTCGAATGGGTGCGGAGAATCTTCGTCGCGTGGAAGGCCTGTTCATAGAAAATTGCTCACGTCGATATGAGGAGGTGTTTGAAGCTGCCGTGAACCGCAGGACCTCCCTGGCTTTCGGCGCCGAGCGATAGTTCGTTGGCGACGCCCGTAGCTCACAGCCTGATCGGGTTGGCCGGCGCAATGGTTACGGGCAGCCGGGCTGATCTGAACATCAAGGCCTGGTATATGTTCTCCATGGTCGCAGCCAATGCTCCGGACCTGGACCTCCTGCCGGGGCTGTTGGTCGGCGATATCAACAGATTTCACCAGGGAGTAAGCCATTCTCTGGCCGCGGGGTTATTATTCGGGATATTCACGGTTTTCGTGGTAAGAGTGTTCAGATGGAAGGTGAATGCATATTTCGTCGGCATCATAGGCGCCGTGTTGTATCTGTCGCACCTGCTGGTTGACCTGCAGGTTGAAGACCTTCGAGCGCCGTTCGGCATTCCCTTGCTGGCCCCATTCTCTTCCGAGCATTTTTTGGTTTCCTGGCTTCCCTTCCAGGGGGTCAAGGACGGAGTTCCCGGCGATTCCGTAGTGGAATTCGCCATGGGATTGTTCTCATGGAACAACCTTGGAGTCATAGGGGTCGAGCTTGCGATTACGGTACCTCTGCTGATAATTGCGTGGATAATCAGCAGACCAGACAATCGCCTCATGCGAAGGAATATTACGAAAAAGAATTAGCGGCATATCCGGCCACTTCGTACGGGACGGGACCGTTAGCATCGTTTTACCAAGGAGATGTGGATTTGACAGACGCACCGAGTAGCACATCGTTGGACGTGCAGAATCAGCAGTTCTTCGACAAGTGGGCGCAGGACTACGATCAGAAGAGAATATCCGGATGGTTTCAACACACCCAACGACTGACCATAGGCCAGATGGAGGGCCTTACATCGGCATCAAAGGTGCTCGATGTCGGTTGTGGAACGGGTTTTGCCGTTCTGCGTTTAGGTTCCGTGCTCACCGAGGGCAAGGCCTGTGGGCTGGATATCTCTGAGCAGATGATCGCCCAGGCGAACGCCAAGATAGGCGACGACCTGAGGGACAGAGTGGAGTTCGTTCAGGCAGGCTCCGACAACATCCCATACCCTGATGGCGAGTTCGACTTCGTGATGTGCACCAACTCGTTCCACCACTACCCGGACCCGATAAAGTCTCTGATAGAGATGAAGCGTGTCCTCAGGCCGGGAGCGCAGATAGTAATCATGGACAACGCCGTGGACCTCTCCCTGTACACGTGGATGTGGGACAGGATTCTTCGCGTTGTCGAGAAGGGCCATGTGCGGTATTACCGTTCACCTGAGATCGGGGAAATGCTGAATAAGGCCGGTTTTGAGCAGGCAAGGCTGCCTCATCTGAAGAACGAGTTCATGAAGCACGGAAAGCTCTTCGCGTCCCTCATGATTTGGAGCGGGCGCAGACCCGCGTCCGACCAATAGTCCTTATGGAATTGACGGAGTTTGCTATGAAGGTAGATCTTGAACAGGTGGAGAATTACTGGGACACTCATCATCTCGGGACGCAATTCCTCCCGAGCGGCACCGCCGAGCCCGGATCCAAGGAGTTCTTCGAGGAGTTTGAC
>JADFKI010000247.1 GCA_022565015.1 Chloroflexota bacterium | reverse complement strand
AATCCCCTCGCTCATGCGCCGCGGGTTGTCGCCAACCGTCGTCTTGTAGTAGAGGTTGACGCCTATCTCGGTGAGGCGCTGCGCCATCCACGACGCGTTGGTGTCCACGATCTGCCCCAGAAGCAGCTCGGAGCCAATCGAAATAATCTCAGCATTTGCCATGTGCGCTAAGAACCCCTCTCCTGTTCAATCAACGACCTGGTCAGGGGTATGACGCCGCCTGCCACCCGCTCGCACTCCTCGACATGGGGAAATCCGGAGAGAATGAACTCGTCCATGCCCAGCCGCCAGTAGCCAAGCAGCTCCTCGGCGACCTGTTCATGACTCCCGACGATAGCCGTTCCGCAGTTGACCCGGACGGTGGATATGCCGTTCCAGAGATGGGCGCCGATGCGATGATCGGGCACGACCTGCGCCTGGGCTCTCTGTCCTACCATGGGCGTTCCGGCAAACACGGCCTGCCGCTGGTCCTTCACCCTGACGTCGGACTGGGACAGGAGCTCGCCCGCGGCGTCCCACGCCTCCTCCTCGCTGTCCCTGGCGATAATGTGGGTCCGCATTCCAAGTACGCCGCTTCTGCCCGCTGCTTCAAACTGGGCCCTGGCCCTGTCGATAAACCTGGCGATGTCGTCCTGGGGCTGGATCCAGGCCAGGTAGACGTCTGACTGTCGGCCGGCGAGGCCAAATGCCGCGTCCGAAGCGCCGCCCAGATAGAATTGCGGCCCCGGCGGGACGGGGACAGGGGAGCACAGCGCGCCGTTCAGCCGAACGTGCTCTCCCTCGAACACGACGGGCTCCGGGGCCTCCCAGAGCTTTCGACACGCCGAGATAAACTCCTCGGCCCGCTCGTACCTGAAGGCGTGGTCGCTCGTCTCGCCGAGACGCTCGAAGTCTCCCCGAATGCCGCCCGGCACGATGTTGAGGTCGATGCGGCCCTTGCTTATCTCGCTGAGGGTTGCCGCCATTTGAGCGAACAGGCCTGTGGAGACGAAGCCCGGTCTCACCGCGATGAGGAATCGGATGCGACTGGTAACGGCGGCCAGGGCCGTCACGGTAGTCCACGTCTCGGCCAGCGGCTCCTTTTCTTCGAAGAGCCCGTTGGCGAACCTGGTCGGAATCAGCAGAGAGTAGTAGCCGTTGTCCTCGGCCGTCTCCACGACTTTTCGCAGGTACTCAAAGGTGGGTGGCCGCTCGGCCCTGACGGTGCCGATGTGCTCGCCGTCGCCGTCGATGGGGATGAACCAGTCGAATCTGGGTTCGGGTCTGTTGCCTGAGATGGTCATCGTATCGCCTCTCGAATTCGAACTATCAGTAGGCCAACTTGGTCCATGAGTTTAAAAATGTCGTCATTCGACAGTTCGACGTTCGTCATAACAGGATATCTATCGATGATGTAGAAAGTCGTAATGGTCTGGCATGACTCTCTAAACGCGTCGAAAGATTCGTCATATTTGACGGCTTCGTTCAACAGGACCTCAAGGTCGTGGATGCGCCTCAATCTCCATCCTTTTGAAAGCAAGTAGGCCTTGAGGAATTTCTCTATAGCTTGCTGAAGGAAGAAACCTGCCGCCTGAGCATCATCGATATCAAGGAGCCTTTCCACCCTCGAAAAATCCCTTTCCGCTATATGAAGCCAGTCTAAGGGATATTGCGACTCCTCAGGCGCCATGCAAGACACGCCCTTCGTCTACTATCTTCTGCAAAAACTGATCCCCCAGAGCAAGCCGATCTGACAGCTCTTCCGGCGTCAACACCAAAATATCCATGGGAATCATGCGGCTCGGGTCCGACAATATACGGCGCACGGCCGTGCATCTGTCAATGAAGCCCTCTCGAGTAGACTTGATGACCAATACGTCTAAATCAGAGTCAGGGCTCGGATTACCACGGGCATACGAGCCGAAGAGGATCACTTTTTCAGGCACATACTTATCCACGAGCTTTTTCAGCATAGCCTGGATTAATATTTCGTTCGCAGATTCAGACATATCGCGGTCTTTCGTAAGACGGATTCTCGCCGAATTTTAGCACACCCGGCTTCTACCCATCGTCGTCCTTCTCTTGCAGCCCGAAGGCCTCCGCTACCAGCTCGTAGGAGCGGACCCTGTCGGCGAAGCTGAAACAGATCGTGACAATGCCGATGTCGTTCGTCTGGTAGCTCTTCGCTACGGCTTCGATCTTCTGCTTGACCGTTTCCGGGTCGCCGTCGACGTAGCTCTCCCGCAGCGAGCTGATATAGGCGTGCTCGTCGGGCCGGAACTGGTAGAGCAGCGCCTCTTCGATCGGCGGCACGCCCTCGCGGATGCCCTGCACCGACTTGACCCTGGAAACGTTGCGGCTGGACGATATTCTGATCGCTTCGGCCTCGGTCTCGGCGCAGAGGACCTGAAGTGTCACGTTTAGCTTTGGCTCGTCCAGGTAAGCCGACGGACGAAAGCTCTTGCGGTACATCTCCGCGATCATCGGCCCCTGCTCCACCGCAAGCCCAAAGAAGTGAGCGAAGCTGAACGGAAGACCCATCTCCGCCGCCATTGCCGCGCTATCCATCCTCGAGCCCAGCAGCCAGACGTCGGGCACGGTGTAATCTCCGGGCCCGACACGCAACTTACCAAAGGGGTGCTCATCTTGGATTCCGCCGTTCAAATGGGCCACCAGGTGCTCGACTTGCTCGGCGTAACGGCTGATGTCGTTTTGAGGCCTCGGGTATGAGAGCGCGGCGGCCGTCAGCTGATCGCTTCCCGGAGCCCTTCCCACCCCGAGGTCTATGCGGCCGGGGT
This sequence comes from Chloroflexota bacterium, assembly GCA_022565015.1. GTDB lineage: Bacteria > Chloroflexota > Dehalococcoidia > Lucifugimonadales > JADFKI01 > JADFKI01. The sequence goes on along the minus strand of JADFKI010000247.1, from coordinate 2,615 downwards.
ACAGGGTCTCCAGCATGCGAAAAGTCTCAGCCACCTTGAATGCGCTGTAGTGGGAAAGCATGACGCCGCCGCTGCCGACTCGAATTCTTTCGGTGCGCGCCGCGATCTGCCCGATCATCGTCTCCGGGCTCGTTCCGGCGAAGTTGCCCACGCTGTGGTGCTCGGCTACCCAGAAACGCTGATAACCCAGCCTCTCCGTGACTTTAGCAAGCTCGATCGTCTCCCACAGCGCATCGGCTGCCGTACCGCCCTTCCTCACGGGCGACTGGTCTACAACGCTGAGCCTTAGTTTCCCCTGCACTCGCGGAATAACCTCTCGTATTGGCGTCTTCGGATACAGGGATTATACATTCTCAGCGCAAGAAGCCCTGAAAATCTCAAACGAAGCGGGCGCGTCCTGGACTGTCGACTAGGCCGGCGATGTGCACGAGTCGACTTCGTAAAGGTATAATGGCGTGGATTTAAGGCCCCGCGCGAAGAATACGCCAAGAGGAACTATCGAATGATCAAAGACTTCTCCGTTCTCTACGTCGGCAATATCGAGCTGGATAACGTGGGTAGCGACGGGACCCCCGCCGACGAACGCCTATACGAAAACGGCCGCCTGATTGAGACGTTCGACAGCGCGACTCAACTGGCGAAGCTCATGGACGAGAGAGGCTTTCATACCCTCTGGTTCGCAGAGCACCACTTCCAGAGGGAGGGGTACGAGTGCATCCCCAACATAATCCTGCTGGGAACCCACCTGGCCGCCAAGACCGAGCGCCTGAAGTTCGGCTGCGCGTTCAACGTTGTGCCGGAGTGGCATCCTATCCGTTTGGCCGAAGACTACGCCATGGCGGATATACTAACCGACGGCCGCATAGTATTCGGCGTAGGCCGCGGCTACCAGAGTCGAGAGGTGGAGACCTTTGGCGCTCCGCTGATCGATAACGACGCCAACCGCGAGCTTTTCGAAGAGCAGATGGAGATCATCTTCAAGGCGTTCAACGAGGAGTCCTTTTCCCATCGGGGCAAGCACTACACGATTCCGGCGGAGGTACCCTTTCGAGGCTACGACGTGAAGGACATCACCGTCGTCCCTCGCCCCAAGAACCTGCCTGTGGAGATGTGGCAGCCCATCGTAAGCGGGCGGACCATTGACTTCATCGCCAGGAACGGCATCAAGGCAGTCGTGGGGCTGACGGGCGCCCCGCTGGTAGAGCAGGTGTTCACCCAGTTTAGGGACGCGTGCGCTCAGCACGGACGACAACTGGAGATGGGCGAGGACATCTCCCTGGAGGTAGGCTTCTATATCGCCGGCAGCCGGCAGGAGGCGATGGACCGGCTGCGGCCGTACCATGACGAGCGCTACAAGTGGTTCGCGCCCTTCGGCTTCGTTCGGTACGTAGACGAGGAGGGCCGGCCCTGGGGCACGCCGGGGGCGCCCGCCCGCGTCCCTCACATCGAGGACGGCGTGCAGCAGAGGGCGTGGATATGCGGCACGGCCGAGGAGTTCGTGGAATTCCTTCGCGACCTGGAGCAAAAATATACCGGCCTGGAGCACATCATGCTGCACTGGGCCGAGGGCATGCCTCGCGCCGAGTTCATGGAACAGCTATCGATTTTCTCCGAAGAAGTGATGCCTGCGTTCATTAACAGGTGACCGGCCCCTGGGGCAATTATCCGGAATTGCAGTGCGCCAATTGGAACGCGCAGGCCTAAAAGGGAGGCGATGGAAACAATAGAAGCAAATCCCAACCCCTTCGGTGGAATCGTCATCAACCACCACAGGTTGACCTCGGACCCCGAAGAGTTAAAGCCACAGCTTTATCACTCCATCGACGAGTGGAAGGAGCAGAGTTACAAGGTTGCGTGGCTGGAGGTCCCGATTTCCAAGGCCGCGCTGGTGCCCGTTGCCGTGGAGGCGGGGTTCACCTATCATCACGCCTCCGAAGAGTACCTTATGCTGACCATGCAGCTTGCCAATGGCGCGTACGTGCCGCCCTTCGCCTCGCATTACATAGGCGCTGGAGGCGTCGTGCTCAGCAGAGAGCGCGAGCTGCTGGTCGTATCCGAGAGGCATCGGCGTCGGGGGCGTGGTCCGGCGTACAAGCTCCCCGGCGGTGCGCTGCTGCCCGGCGAGCACCTCGTGGATGGAGTGATTCGAGAGGTGCTGGAGGAGACCGGCGTCGAAACGAAATTCGAGGCGCTGGTCTGCTTCAGGCACTGGCACGGCTACCGCTACGACAAGTCGGATATCTATTTCGTGTCCCGTCTGTCGCCCCTGACGAAGGAGATCACGATGCAGGAGGAGGAGCTGGAGGAGTGCCTGTGGATGCCCGTAGACGATTTTTTGAGTGATGACGGCGTAAGTGCCTTCAACAAGCGCATCGTTGGCGCGGCATTGAAATCGCCTGGCCTGGAACCGAGCTTCATCGATGGCTATGGAGACGAGCGGCAGTACGAGTTCTTCATGCCCCCGGAGCTCGCGTAGGCCACATGAATTGAAATCACGTTCAACAGTCCCGACCCAAACGAGCTCTCAAAGAAGACTGGTGTCTAGTGACGTAAAAAAAGCGATACGTAATATTTCCCGCCCACCCACCCTCGGTATGTTTTCAAGGGGCCAGGCC
>JADFKI010000246.1 GCA_022565015.1 Chloroflexota bacterium | reverse complement strand
GGGGGGATGGCCCCCAAGGAAAAAACCCCCAAGGGGTGGGGCGGGAGGGAACAAAGCGTCCTCCTTTTTGAGATAGTTACTTAGCAGGGGTTTGTCGGCCCGGACTGGTCTAATACAGGCCCCGCTGCTAAGCTATGCGGCGCAGACGAGTCCGGGAAATAGTTCGGAAACTCGTCTAAGCGCTGGAAATCTCGCCGGACAGCTTATAGGCTGCAAATAGGACTGTATGAGGGCAATCGCTGATATGAGGATTAACGGATTCAAAACAAGAGTAGTAAGCGTTCCCAGGGAGCGAGGGCCGCTGGGTGAAGGCGTCGATTCGCTGGCCTCCAATTTCGTAACGCTTCGGTTGACGACGGACGAGGGCGTCGAGGGCATAGGGTACGGCGGATTCGTCAGCAGCCTCATGGTCAAGGCGTTGAAGTCGGCCATGGACGCGCTGGCGGAGCAGACGATAGGCGAAGACCCCATGAACAACGAGGCGATTAGCGCCAAACTCTTCGCGCTGGGAGGTTCTGGCGCGCCCGCCGGACTGGTGACGCGGTCAATATCGGCCATCGATGTCGCCGTCTGGGACATAAAAGGCAAGGCGCTTGGCCAGCCGGTTTACAAGCTGCTGGGAGGCCACAGGGACCGCGTGAAAACCTACTACAGCGGCAAGCTGTGGCGTCCCTATAGCCTGGACGAGCTCAGAGAGTCCGGCATCGAGCTCGTGGAACAGGGCTTCAAGTCAATGAAGTTCCGCATGGGGGCTGAGGACACCGCCGCCAAGGAGCTGGCTCGAGCGCAGGCGCTGCGGGAGGCGGTCGGTCCGGACATCGACTTGATGGTCGATATCAACCAGGGCTGGGACGTCAACACCTCCATAACAATCGGCAGGGAGCTCGCTAGCTACGGCCTGTTCTGGCTGGAGGACCCGGTCCACCACCAGGACTACCAGGGACTGGCGCGAATCGCGGACGCCCTGGACACGCCCATCGCCGCCGGCGAATACCACTACGGCATCGCGCCCTTCCGGCACATGCTGGAGCACAGGTCGATAGACATCGTCATGGTGGACCTGCTGCGCGCCGGAGGCATCACGGGCTGGATGAAGGTGGCGCATATGGCCGAGGCGTACAACATGCCCGTCGTCAGCCACCTCGCGCCCGAGTTTCTGGTGCACGGCATCGCGGCCATCCCCAACGGCATGACGGTGGAACTCATGCCCTGGGCCTATCCGATGTTCAAAGAGCCGCCCAGGGTCGAGGACGGTATGATGGTCCTGCCGGACAAGCCCGGCTTCGGAATCGAGTTCGACGAGGACGCCCTGGACAAAATGGCGGTCGAATAAGTCTTCGTAGACCTGATTTCTGCCTTTGCAACGCAGGCATGGGAGAGAGCAAAAATCCCTTCCCGCTTCACGGGGGAAGGCTAGGATGGGGGTCCGATGCCGCTGGATAGGTAAAGTGTCGGGTTTGAATAGTAGCGACTTAAGATCACGTTAGCGGCTTCACGCCTCTGCCAACTCTTCACCGCGGGCAGGGTAAAGAACAAGCATGTAGTCCCTTCCCCCTTCACGGTCCGACTGGTCGGACTCCGAAGATATCCCGATTAAGGAGTCGGAGGGGAAGGCTAGGATTGGCGTTCAGCGTCCCAATCAGGCCACCGAAACCTGCCCTTCTACCCTGCTGCGTAATCGATTCGATAACCCCTATCGCGGCTTCCGCAGCATTGGAGAGACAGGCGGGGAAGTACCGACCTGCAGTGTGCCGAGCACCTCGAAGCCGTGCCGCTCGTACAGCGGTATATTTCTCGGATTCGTGGACTCTAGATATGCGAGTTTGTTTCCGAGGTCGCATTCGACCAGAGAGTGCTTTAATAACTCCGAGCCGTACCCCTTATTCTGCTGAGCGGGGTCTACGCCAATTAGAGGCAGATACCAGTGTGGCTCGTCTGGATGATAGCTGCCCATCTGCTCGAAAAGAGCAAAAAAGTCTTCCTGGTTTTGCTCGGGGATAGTCCTCTGAAGTAGCTCGCCCATTGCATCTTCGTCGGGATGTACGTCTGGTGGAAGCCACAGTGCCGCGCCAAGGAAATCTTGAACATAAAAGGCAGTACCGTGCTCGAAAGCACCGCCGCAAAACGCCCTGACTACGTCTGGAGAATACTTGAGGTATTGTCCTGCTTCGGGATATACGTACCGAAAAAGTGGGTCCGCGCCAAATGCAAGCACAATTACATCGATAGCCCTCTCTACTTCTGACGGCGTCACCGTATTAATCGAAGGTGTCGTCATTGCTTCCTCCAATCTTCGTGGGGAATAGAAAGCTTCAGACTTGAGTAGTTCCGATTATAGATTAAGTGAATGCTTCACGCACTGGTTAGCTCTTTTCCTTTTGCACGATATAGTGCAAGCGTGTATGTCCCTTCCCCCGTTCACGGTCCGAAGAATCGGTCCGTGGGGACGGACTCCGATCTGGTTCATACGAAGGAATCGGAGACTCCGAAGATATTCATATCCGGGAGTCGGAGGGGAAGGCTAGAGCCTGTCCTGAGTATGTCGAGGGAATGGGGGCGTCAGCATCCCCAGCAGGCCGTCTGGATATAGGGGGAACCTGCCGTCAACGAAGTCCGACAGCTGCATCCACCTGGCGATGAACACGGCGTCCCCCTCGCGGGCCTCGACGCTCGGCGTGTCGTAGATCACCCCGTTTACGAAATCGCCTTCATATATCAGTACGATCTCGTGGCCGGGTCTGCCGAGAAGCGTGAATATGTTTTCGCTCGTGCCGAGGAAGCGGACGTTGGTCAACGGCTCGCCCACCTCCTCCATGAGCTCACGCACCACTGTGTCGCGGCCGTACTCCCCGAACTCGATCGTACCGCCCAGCGGCCGGTAAAACGTCTCGTTCTTGACCGAGTCGAAGCCCTCGGCGACGAATATCTTATTGTCGCGACGCACGACGCATATCGCGATGGGTCGGGGCCAATTCTCCTGCATCAGCAAACAGCCATACTGGGTGATTTTCGGTAAGATGGATTCACGAGCCGTCTTTAAGGGCCAGGAATAGCACGAACAGGCCGATAGGCATTATAATCAGCCACCATATGAGGCGTGGAGGAATTCTTCTCATTTGCTTCTTCTATGCTTCTTGAGGAACGCTGTTGAAAATTCTAACACGGCTCGCATTTTAGGATAGGGATGGATGGGATATAGACTGGTTGCCCTCGATATTGACGGGACCATCCGAAGCAACGAGTACCCGCTTTCGGATAGGACGCGTCGTGCCATCGACGGCGTTCGAGAGGCCGGAGCCGACGTAACTCTCGCCACGGGACGAATTTTTAGCTCCGCGGTGCAATCGAGCGCCGACCTTGAAATTCGTACGCCGATCGCTTCATTTCAGGGCGCACACATAGCCGACCCCGTTACCGGAGAGGTGCTCTGGCACCGCCCGCTGACTGCGGCGATGGCGTTGGACGCCTTCGATGCGCTGGACGAGTGGAAAATGCAGGTGATGGCGTACCTCGGGCACGAGGTATACGTGGACCACCACACGCCGTGGTCGCTGGGCTACGGCAAACGCAACGGCGTGAAGGTCAACGTCGTTCACGACCTCAGAGAGATCGCTGCCGAGGAGCTGACCAGACTTGTTGTCGTCGGCGAGGACGGTGATATAGAGCGTCTGGAAAGCAGCCTTAAGGAGCGGTTCGACTCTCGGTTACACATCACTCGCTCGCTGTCCCAGTTCTGCGAAATCCTGCATCCCGCCAGCGGCAAGGACAAGGCCCTGGAGTGGCTGTGCGGGTACTTTGGCATTGAGCAGAGCGAGACCGTTGCCTTCGGAAACGGCTACAACGACGTGGATATGCTCCGGTGGGCGGGGCTCGGCGTTGCGATCGCGGGTGCGGTCCCGGAGGTGCTGGACGTGGCCGACCGGGTAGCTCCCAGCATCGAAAACGACGGCGCTGCGCAGGTCCTGGAAGAGCTCCTCGCAGACGGTCTAATCGGCTAGTGGGTTTTCCGTTTAGCACTATTCCTAAGAGACCAACCATTGTCGTCCTTGGCGGCATAAATATGGACCTCGTCGCCAGGGCGGCCCGCATGCCGGCCGGCGGCGAGACGGTGTTCGGCGATGCCTTCCACACCACTCCGGGAGGGAAGGGAGCAAATCAGGCGGTGGCGGCGGCCAGGCTAGGCGCCGACGTGCGAATGGTCGGCAGGGTCGGCTACGACGCATTCGGTCCCATTCTGCTGGAGAACCTGCGCTCCGAGGGTGTCGATGAGAGCGGCGTCGCCCTGGACACGGCAAACTCGTCCGGCATAGCGATGATCCTGATCGAGGAGTCCGGCGAGAACCGCATCATCGCCGTGCATGGTGCAAATATGGCGTGCGGCGCGGAGCAGATAGAGGCGATGAAAAGAGTGCTCGAGGGGGCGGACGCGCTCATGCTTCAGCTGGAGGTGCCGGTCGACGTGTCGCTCGAGGCGGCAAGATATGCCCGCTCCAGGGGCGTGCGCGTCGTGATGGACCCGGCGCCGGCCGCAGAGCTGCCGCACGACGCGTATTCGCTGATCGATGTGATCACGCCCAACCAGAGCGAGGCGGAATCTCTCACGGGCGTGGCGGTGACGGGGCCCGACAGCGCGAAGTTGGCAGCGAGGGCGTTGCTGGAAAGAGGCGTCGGGGCCGCCGTGGTGAAGATGGGACGGGATGGAGTCTATTACGCCTCTAAGAACGAACAGGGCTACGTGCCTGCGTTCGAGCTCGAGGTACGGGACACGGTAGCCGCGGGTGACGCCTTCGGCGCGGCGCTGACCGTTGCGCTGTCGGAAGGCGTGGGCCTGGCAGACGCGGTACGTTTCGGGGCTGCCGCCGGCGCACTGGCCGTGACTAAGTCCGGGGCACAGGAAGCCATGCCCCATCGCAAAGAGGTAGACAACCTGCTCAGGTCCTGAGTTTTTTAGCTTTAATCCCTTCCGGGTCACCACTGAGACGACTGTAGTACACAGTTCCGTGGTAGTTGGAAAACTGATTCAGACAATACAGCAGTAGAAAATGTTGGAGAGAGGCGGAATATGGCAAGCTCGGATGTCGTGGGTCTCCAAGAACCGGAAGCGCAAGCCCTTGCTCTCTCGGGGGCGAAGGGTGCGAACCTGGCAAGGATGACGTCGGCGGGACTGCCGGTCCCCGGGGGCTTTATCGTCGCAACCAGCGTATTCAAGGCCATGGTGTCGGCACGAACGTCGGTGCTGGAAGATGCGCTTCGAGGCCTGGATTACGAAGACGCGGAGGCCCTGGACAAGGCGAGTCAGGCCGCCCGAAGCATCATCTCTCGTCTGACGCTATCTCCCGAGACCAGATTGACTGTCGAAACGGCGTACGCGTCTCTGGGCAACGGCAAGGTTTCGG
>JADFKI010000245.1 GCA_022565015.1 Chloroflexota bacterium | reverse complement strand
CAAGCAGGCTTTGGATAGTTATGACCGCAATCGCCATCTCTTTCAGCTCGCTGGCACGAAATTAGTATGGGTATCCCGTCCTCGTTCCTGGCATCTCCATACTCTCTGGCGCCCGTGGCAAGTCACGTGAGAAGCCTTACGCCGCGAATGCCTTGTACGTGCCCGTTTAATCCACTCCTTGAAGTGCTCGGGGTGGTCTTTCGGCACAGCATGCGTGTACTCGTCTACGCTGTTCATGTTGTCCTCTCTCACCGGAATACGGATATCGCGTGTTCGGTCATGCCCATCGCTCAGTCCGATTATCGGATATACTTGTTCTGAATCGAACGCGAGTGTATTATAGGACAACAGTGTTCGATATGCAACATATTGATTTGATACATTCAGGGGCTATGACGGATACGAAACAGCGGAGAGACGATCCACGGATGGCACGGACCCGGGCGCGCGCTTTGGAGGCCACGCTCGAACTGGCTGCGGAATCCGGTCTCCACGCCTGCACGTTCGATGCCGTGTCGGAGCGCTCCGGCATCGCACGCAGCACCCTCTATCGGCATTGGAGCAACCAGTCCGAGCTTGTGACGGACGCCCTGGAGAGCCAGGATATGGATGAGCACGTCGCCCCCGACACCGGGAGTCTACGTGATGACATGCTCATCCACATGCTTGGACTGGGGCGACAACTCGAAAGCTCGACATGGGGGGCGATGGTTCCCCAACTGGTGGCGGCTGCGTCGACCGATCCGGACATGAGCGACATCCTGAGGAAGGGCTCGGATTACTATCTGAGCATCGACGCCGAGATCATCGAGCGGGCCAAGGAGCGAGGCGAAGTCGCCTCAGACATTGACTCCACTCACGCTGCGCTTCTGTTTTCAGCACCGATCTTCTACCGATACTTCATGGCCCGTCAGCCGGTCGATGGGAGGTGGATAACCTCACACGTCGACGCGATAGTGGGACTCCTCCGTCCACACTGACGTTCAACATTTGCGGCAATTTGGCTCGTAGGCCGCGGTAGGCATCTCAGCGACGAAGGCTCGAAGTTACCTTCGACTTGTGAAGGGTCTTTCAGACCAAGCTCGCCCTACCCCGATGCATCGGGGCGCACCTTCCACTTGAGGTGTCTGATCTGACCGTGTTTCCCCACCGGCACTTTTAGTTATCCAGGCGCCGGGCGAAGCCTCCCGATTCGCTCAAGCATTTCGTCGAGCATATCCCTCGGGGGCGGCGAGCTTAACAGGCGACCGCTGAGCGGTCAACGGCACTGAGATATAATGTGGCTCAATCAGCCCAACAGGAGACTTGAATTGGAATACAGAAGGCTCGGAAACATAGATATCTCTACGATCAGCCTCGGCACGCTCAGGACCTTTGATGTGTCCTCTCAGGAGGATATCGCTGTCCGCAAACAGATTTTGGACAACTGCGAGGCCGAGGGCGTCAACTTTATCGATTCCGCCTCTGCATACGGCAACGCGGAGACGGTTGTGGGCGAGGTCACGGAGGGACGACGGGACAGGTTCTATCTCGCCACCAAAGTCCGGTGCGAGGGCAAGGAACAGGGCCAGGAGCAGATGGACGCCTCTTTCAGGCTCTTCAAGACCGACTACATTGACCTGTACCAGATCCACAACATGATCGACTGGGAGACGCATCTGCCCACGCTTGAGGGCTTAAAGTCCGAGGGCAAGATTGGAATGATTGGCGTGACCGCCATGGTGCACGAGGCCTACCCGACCATCGTAGACCTGATGAAGTCCGGCCGCATCGATACCGTGCAGATCCCCTACAACGTCATGGAGCGCGGCTGCGAGGACGAGATACTTCCCTTGGCCGAGGAGACGGGAGTCGGTATCCTGGTGATGGAGCCGCTCAAGAAGGGCCGGTACGTCAACGAGCTCTCACATCAACCGGACCTCGCGCCTCTTGCGGAGCACGGCATAACGACGTGGGCACAGGCACTGTTGTCGTGGGTCGTGTCCGACGCCAGAGTGGCCGCCGCCATTCCAACGACCTCGCGCCCCGAGAGGATTCACGAGAACATGGCGGTAGGCTCCATGAAGCCCCTTCCCGAGGACCTAAGAGACTACGTCAGACGGGAGACCGAGCGCTGTTTGGGATAGGCTTAATCAATAGTCCTGATCGGCGGTCAACGATATAGCGGGTTGGAGGGGCCGAAGGCGTCTACCGTGGTGCCGGTGACAGACGAGCTTTCGTCGCTTGCCAGGAACAGGGCCAAGTTTGCGATCTCCTCCGGTCTCATGAGGCCTGAAGGCATTTCGCCCAGGTTTATCAAGCTCGACATCTCGGTCTCCACGCCGCCAGGGCAGATGCAGTTCACTGTAATGCCGGCGTCGTGGACCTCCGCCGCCAGCGTCTCCGTCAGGCTGATCAGGCCCGCCTTCGAGGCCCGGTATGCGCCCCGGCCCCGGCTGCCCTTGCGGCCTCCGATACTTGAGATGTTGATAATCTTGCCGGAGCCCTGAGACGTCATTCGGGGCAGCACCGCCCGACAGCACAGGAAGGCGCCGGTCAGGTTGACGTCGATTATGCTTCGCCACAGCTCGGGCTCGAAGTCGGCGATGTCGATGGGAGGATGGTTTAACGCGGCGTTATTGACCAGAATGTCGACCCGTCCGAACCTCTCGATCGTCCCGTCGACCAGGCGCCGCACCTCGCTCTCCTGGGAGATGTCGGCGGAGATGGCAATCGAGGTGCCGCCCTTCTCGACAATCGCCTGCGATGCGCGCTCCAGACGGTCCGCGGACCTTGCCGCCATAGCTACCCTGGCCCCTTCCCTCGCGAAGGTCTCTGCGATTGCCAGGCCGATGCCCGTGCTCGCGCCGGTGACTATTGCCACCCTGTGTTCTAGTTTCATGTGCTTATGCCGCCTTGCTTAATATTCGATTGAGGTCTGAAGAAATACGCCCGTGTGCCGGAGACCGACTTCAATGGTTATACTAGCCTAAGCCTTCATTGGAATAATACGAGCCCTTACCCATGAACGCATATCCAAACGGCCCCTATCGAGATCCCGCCGAGATGCGGCGGATTGTCGACGAGATGACCGAGCGCCTCAAGCAAGACGCGGAGGACGCGGAGGCGTATTTTCGACGTGGGAACGCCTTTGCCAATTTAGGCGAGAATGATAGGACGATAGAGGATATGACCAGGGCTATGGAGCTGGACCCCTCCAGAAGCATGGCGTGTAACAATCGGGGCGTGGCGTTCATGTGCCGGGGTGAATTCCAGACCGCCAAGGACGACATATCACGGGCCATCGAGCTCGACTCGTCATACCGCGACGCCTACCACAATCGCGGTCTGGCCCGCTCGGAGCTAGGCGAGGTAGCAGAAGCCATCGAGGACATGACCAAGGCGCTGGAGCTGGACCCCGAGTACTGGAGCGCCTACAGGCACCGAAGCATCCTGTACGCCATGAGCGGAGACCAGAGCGCCGCCTACAACGATTACATGAAGGCGCGTGAGCTTGGCGACGCAGCCGCAGGCTAATACGCCATCCTGAGCATCCTGGAAGCTATCACAAAATTCCTGGGATGCTCCTGTTAATCCACGCCGCTACTGCAGCCTCAGCCGGTCCAGCCCGGCCTCGTCGATAACCAGTCCGTGGCCGGGCCTGTCGGGCACCGCCGCATAGCCCCTTTCGATGACGAACGGCTCCTGGAACAGCGACTCCACTTCCTCTCTGGGTCCCGAAAACTCGTATGAGTACTCGTGGGGCCTTACGGCGTTAGTGACCGTCGAGTAGAGATGGAAGCTAGCCGCGCTCGATATGCCGGCCGACGGGCAGTGAGGCATGACGGGCTTATTGAACGTCTCCCCCAGCGTGTAGATCTTCCTCAGCTCTGATATTCCGCCCGCCATGACGATGTCCGGCTGGAGAATGTCGGGGTTGCCGATCTGTATCAGGTCGCGGAACTGCCAACGAGTGTGCTCCTGCTCGCCGGACGATACCGGTACCGCAAGCGCATCGACCACCTGCCTGAGGCCCTGGTAATCGTACTGGGGCAGCGGTTCCTCAAAGTGCGCGATACCCAACTGCTCGAAGCGCCTACCCTGGTTGATGGCGGTGCCTACCGAGTAGCCGTTGTTTGCGTCGAAGCTCAGGGGCACATCGTCGGGCAGGAACTCGCGGCACAGCTTGAAGATCTGGTAGTCCTTTTCGGGGTCCGCGTCCTGCCGGTTGGAGTTCCAGTCCATGCGGATCTTGAACGCGGTCATACCGATTTCATATCCGGCTTCCAGCTTGGCCAGCATCTCCTTGGGCTGAAGCTCCCAGCCGAGGCCCGTGCTCCAGTAGAGCCTGATGCTGGTCCGTGCCGCGCCGCCAAGCAGGTCGTACAGCGGCATGTCGACCGCCTTGCCGAAGATGTCCCAGCAGGCGATGTCGATGGCTCCGATGCCGGTCGTCTGAAGCCCCATGGGTCCGAGCCGGGACGTGCCGAAGAACATCTCCTCCCAGAGCTGGTTCAGCCTCCGTGGGTCCTTGCCGACGATTATCGGCTGAAGAACGTCCTCGATAAAGGGCTTGAGGACCTTCCAGTTTCTGCCGGAGCACTCTCCGACTCCTGAGATGCCTTCGTCCGTGTAGACGCGCACCAGCATCGGTCCCGTCTTGAGCGGTATGCCCTCGACCCTTGTGATCTTCATTTACTGGCCCTCTCAGTCCGGACTCTTAACGTCCGCCTACTTCCGATTGTGTATCTTACACCAACGGCCTTTCCCTGAGTCCGCGCCCATATCTGCCACGCGAAAGCTCATGGTCCAAACTTGCGCCACAGGGGTGTTGATGTCAGAATATCAGGAAATCTGCAATGGGATTCTTGAATATAAGAAGGGTAATCGATGAAAGCAGCGCGTTTACAGGCCCCAAAGCAATTCGAGGTTATGGACGTAGAGGCCCCCGTGGTCAGCGACGGCCAATGTCTTATCAGGCTGGAGCGCTGGTCGGTTTGTGGCAGCGATATCCGGCACGCGTACGGCCCGATTCTTCCCGAAGAGGAGTATCCCATGAAAGTCGGCGCGCCCTGCCACGAGGCCGCCGGCACGATCATCGAGAGCCGGTCCGAGAAATTTCACGAGGGACAGCGCGTCATTGTCCTGCCATCGCGAGACGGCCCCGGCGCTCTTGTCGAGTACCTCGCAGGCAATGCCGACCGCATGGCGGCCCTGCCGGACGACGGTGACCTTTCGGGTTGGCTCGCGTGTCAGCCGTCGGGGACCGTCCTATACTCTTGCCAGCAGATGCCCAACCTGCTGGGCAAGACGGTCCTGGTCCTGGGCCAGGGCAGCATCGGCCTGAGCTTCACCATGATCACCTCCCGCATGGGCGCCCGCAACGTGATCGGCGCCGACCTGCTGGACTACCGGTTGGAGAAATCCAAGGAGTTCGGCGCTACCCACACC
>JADFKI010000025.1 GCA_022565015.1 Chloroflexota bacterium | reverse complement strand
TATCGTGTTTCGCAGCGGCACATAGGTGATCGGAATACCGAAGCCAATCTCCTCCGCATCCCTGTTCCGAGGGATGGGAAACTGGGCCGGGTTCGTAAGCGCGGAGTACCAGGCGACCTCTCCCAGAAAGGAGATGTCCAGAAGCTTGTGCTCGATTCCAAGAAGGCCGGCGATGGTCTTGGCGCAGTCCACCTCTTTGCTGTGGGTCTGCCCGTAATAAAAGGTGAGCGCGGACAGCCTATCGACGCGGTCCCTGGCATACGCGGTCACCGTCGTGGAATCGAGCCCGCCGGACAGCAGCGTGACGCCGTAGCTTGTCATATATTTCTGCGCCCCTGGATGATCTCCCGACCTCTACCCAACGCCTTCATCACGGTCACTCGTATTACGCCGTCCCCTCTCTGTTCACGGAGAGGGGATACAGGGGAGAGGTCGAGGCGTTTCTGGCGATGCTAACTCTTATCGTGTCGGACTTTGACCTTGGTGTGCAGCCCTCCGCGCACGTTGTAGTCGAGCGTTATCTCCATGCTCAGGGGATCGCACGCCTTCACCAGGTCTTGCAAAATTCGGTTTGCGGCGTGCTCCTGCACGATTCCGACGTTCGTGTATGAGAAGAGGTAGTACTTAAGGGATTTCAGCTCGATGCAGAGACGGTCGGGCACGTAGGTGATTTCGATCGTGCCGTAATCGGGGAGTCCTGTCCACGGGCACACCGCCGCAAACTCGTCGGAGTCGATAACGACCTCTGCGTCTTGACCGGGGTATTCGTAGTCGAAGGCGAGCAGGCACTCGGGATTGATCTTGGCCTCCGACTCCATATCGAAACGCTCGTTGAGATTTTCGTACTGTTCCTGTAGCTCCTGAATGGAAGCCATCCGCCTCACCTCAATTCAGTCCGGCCTTGTCCTACGCTGCCTATGTCCCTTCCCTTATACTACATTCACATGCCAACGAAGAAAAGGGAGCGCCGGTGGCCAGCCAATCCGCTTCCGACGACTCGGGTCGGGAGCTCGCAATCGAGGTGAAGGGACTCACCAAGTCCTACGGACGCACGCAGGTGCTGCGCGGCCTGGACTTGAATGTGCGTTGGGGTGAAGTCATCGCGATTCTTGGCCCCAACGGCTCGGGCAAGACCACCCTCATAAAGGCCCTGGCCACTCTGACCAGACCAGACGAGGGCACCATTCGCATCGCCAATCTGTCTACATCGCGAAGCGGCGAGCGAATACGCAGGGTCATCGGCGTGGTCACGCACGACAGCCTGCTGTATCCCGACCTCACCGGCTACGAGAACCTCAGCTTTTACGCCCGCATGTTTCGCCTGGACTCGATCGACGAACGCGTGCGCACGGTGACCGAAAAGTTGGGCATGACCTCTCGCCTTGACCAGAAGGTCGGCACCCTTTCCCACGGCATGCAGAAGCGGTTTAGCATCGCCAGGGCGTTACTGCACGACCCCCTCGTCCTCATCATGGACGAGCCGGAAAGCGGACTCGACCAGGAGGCCCTGGCGTTGTTGGACAAGGTCATTACGGACCGGGAAACGCCCACGAGGGCCGTCCTGATTACGACCCACAACCTGGAGCGGGGGCTGGCCCTGGCGGACCGCATGGCAATACTCTCCAGAGGTCGAATCGCCCACGAGGAGTCGGTTGAATCGACCGAGCCCGCAGAGATGCGAGAGGCCTATTTTCGATACACCGGCGTTTCGGAATGAGCTGGTTTAGCCGATTCTGGGGCCCTGTCCTGGCCCTGCTGTGGAAGGACATTCTCCTCGAGCTGAGGACCAAGGACATCATCGTGTCGATGCTGGTTTTCGCGCTGCTCGTCATCGTAATCTTCAACTTCGCCATCAGCCCGACGCCTCAGACGGTGACCTACGTCGCGCCGGGCATACTGTGGGTGGCCTTCACATTCGGCGGCGTCCTCGGTCTAAATCGGTCGTTCGCGCTAGAGAAGGACAGGGGCAACATCCACGGGCTGCTCCTGACGCCCGTAGGCAGAGACACGATCTACTTTGGAAAGATGCTGGGCAATTTCCTCTTCATGCTGATCGTGGAGATCATTATATTTCCGGTCTTCGCCGTGCTCTACAACTTTTCGCTATTGGAGCCGGGCCTGATACCTATCGCATTTCTGGCGACGCTGGGAATATCGGCGATCGGCACCGTGTTTTCGGCGATGGCCGTCAACACGCGCTCTCGGGAGGTCATGCTGCCGGTCCTCTTCTTCCCGGTAGTGGCGCCCGTGATAATCGCGGCTGTCGAGGCGTCGGGGGCCGTAATCCGTGGCGACACCGGAGGCGACCTGACACGGTGGGTGTCGTTATTGGCGGTCTTCGATGCCGTCTTCCTGGTGGTCAGTCCGTTCGCCTTCAATTTTATCGTAGAGGACTAGGTTTCCGAAGCCGGGAGACGCATCGAAACTCACTCCTTCGGCGGTATAAAAATGGGGAAACGGGCTTATATAGGTATGTAAGTAGGAGTTTCATCTGGTCGTTTGGACAAGGTGAAGTATGTGCAACCCTTCACAAAATTGACACTCAAAAGAACAACCTGATATATTATTAAGCGCATCATAAGCTATAAAAGGGACATTTACAGATCATCCCACAGCGCAGAAGACTGTAATCCACCTGTGCGAACTCAACAACAATATCGGAATGCGGCGAGGCCGCGTCCGAATATGACACCGAACGACGCCGGATCCCTCCGACGAGCGTGGTGCATCGCGAAAAATGCCTTTCCGACACGTAAACATGCCGTGGAAGGGCCGCGTCATCCAAGTATTCCGCTTCGACAACGCCGGGAGGCAACAATTTGAAGAAGACCGACTTCATAGTCCGATTCGCCGGAGAGGGCGGACAGGGCATGGTGACTTCCGCGGAGGGGCTAGCTCAGGCAGCCTCGCAGGTCGGCTATCACGTGCAGACCTTCGCGACTTTTCCTTCACAGATCCTCGGCGGTCCCACCTGGACCCAGACCCGCATCTCGACCACTCTGATCCTCAGCTCAGGCGACGAGTTGGACGTTCTGGTCGCCTTTAACGAAGAGGCATATAACACACACAAAGACGAGGTCCGAGACGGCGGAATCGTCATCTACAATCGCGGCGAGTTCGAGTTGGAAAGCGCCAACAGCTTCGGCATGCCCTTTTCCGATCTCGCAAAAGAGGCCGGCAACGCCAGGGCCGAAAACATGGTCGTCATGGGTGCGCTGTCATTCCTGGTGGGCATGTCCATGCAGATATTGGAAGAGTTCAATATCAAGCGCTTCACGAGGGGTCGCGCCGGGGACGAAGCTATAATAGCCGGCAATAGCAAGGCCCTAAACCTTGGGCATGCTCAGGCCGAGAACAGCGGCTTTACACTTGGAGAGCTCGCGCCGCCTGTAAGACCGGAGGGAGACCAGATACTCATCAACGGAAACGTTGCGCTTTCGCTGGGCCTCTGCGCCGCCGGCCTCCAGGTCTATGTTGGCTATCCCATCTCGCCGGCGTCATCCATCCTCATATGGATGGAAAGCAATCTAACGGGCGAGGGTAAATTCGTTCACCAGGCCAGCTCCGAAATTGAGTCTATCAGTGCCATCGTTGGAGCGGGATTCGCAGGTCGGAAGGCGATGACCGCAACGGCGGGGCCCGGATTCTCGTTGATGGGCGAGGGCCTGGGACTGGCGTGGATGGCCGAGATTCCGGTCGTCGTGGCGGACATTCAACGCGGAGGCCCATCCACGGGCCTGCCTACGAAGACCGAGCAATCGGACCTGATGACGGCCCTCTACCCCGGCCATGGAGACATCATGCTGCCCGTGATTGCACCGGGCACGGTTGAAGAGTGCTTCTACGCGGCGAGCATGGCCATGAACTGGGCGGAACGCTACCAGGGGCCCGTCATACTGCTCAGCGAGCACGCGCTATCGGAAAAGCAGCAGAACATCCCCAGGCCTGATTTATCCAGCCTCAAGGTGGAGGGCCGTGAGGTCTTCCAGGGCAGCAACGGCTATCAGCGCTACGAGGGACGGGAGCTTTCGGCGATGCCGATTCCCGGCAGCCAGGGATCATACGTCGCGAACGGCTCCGAACACGACGGCATGGGGGATACGACCCACCTGGCCGAACGTCACATCCAGATGACGGAGCGCCGCTTCAGCAAGCTGAAGCTGTTGGAGAACGAGGCCTACGAGTCGCGAAACGAAAGCAGCAGCGTCGCAGTCATGCCGTGGGGAGGCTCCAAGGGACCGGCGTTGGAGGCCTACGAACAGCTGGTTGCAGAGGGCGCCGACCTCGCCTGGTATTACACCATGTACCTGAATCCCCTGCCCAGAAAGCTGCTGGAGGAGCTGAAGCAGAAGGACCTCGTCATCGTTCCAGAGCTCAACTATATGGGCCAGTTCTCCAGCGTCCTCAGGTCGCAGGGCGTAAAGGCGGTATCGATAACGCAGTACACGGGCCTGCCGTTCAAGGTGCGTGACCTGGTCAGAAACATATCCGACAGCGTTGCTCAAGAGAAGAAAGAGAGCGTTACCGTATGAGCGATAAGAATCCGGAATACGACTTCAAATGGTGCCCGGGCTGCGGAGACTTCGGCGTTCGCAGGGCACTGGAGGGCGCGT
The DNA here is from genome assembly GCA_022565015.1 of Chloroflexota bacterium. GTDB lineage: Bacteria > Chloroflexota > Dehalococcoidia > Lucifugimonadales > JADFKI01 > JADFKI01. The sequence goes on along the minus strand of JADFKI010000025.1, from coordinate 14,468 downwards.
TTAAGCAGCGCATGATCGACACCGAGCAGCCCATGGAAAACAACGTCGTCATCGCGGGTATCGGGTGCTCCGGGAACATGGTGCACCTGCTGGAAGGCCCCCAGCCCTACGGCTTTCACGGCATTCACGGACGAACGTTGCCCATCGCCATGGGAGTGAAGATGGGCAGGCCCGACCTGAACGTCGTGATCGTTGCCGGAGACGGAGACTTCCTTAGCATCGGCCAGGAGCACATAGCGCCTCAAGCGGCCCGCAACCTGAACGTCACCGCGGTGATCATGGACAACGCCGTTTACGGGCTGACCAAGGGCCAGAGCTCCCCCACGACGAAGATGGCCACGGTGACGAGCTCGACGCCCTTCGGCAAGCCGGAAGACCCACTAAATCCGCTGAAGCTCTACCTGACGCTGGGCGTGTCGTATGTCGCATCGTCCGTTTCGACGCGAGTGAAGGACCTCACCGCCACGATAAACGAGGCCATGGACCACGACGGATTCTCGATCGTGCACGTCCAGTCGCCATGCACTACCTACAACAATACATTCGCCGAGCTGAAGGGCAACCCCAAGGAGGGAATTCCCGGCCTCGCATGGGACGTTCCCGAGGACCACGACCCGTCGGACCTGGATGCGGCTTTCGACCTTGTCGACGAGGGCGGCGTGCCCGTTGGCGTGGTATACAGAGACAAGGAACGCTCGTCGTTTCAGGCCAGAATCGATGAGATCAATACGAAGTCGTACGACCGCCGGCTGGATAAGATGATCGATTCGTATTCCATCTGATTCTCAGGCATGAATGCGTTAGACGAAAGCGCCCCGGCGAATGTCAGGGCGTTTCTATTGCCGGAGGCATTCGCAATATCACGGCAGCCTCCCGCTTGGCGCCGAATCGCCGAACCGGCTCAGCGTAAAATACCTTCGCTGAAACCACAGAGACACGTTTACAAGGCCTATGAGCACAGGAACTTCCACCAGTGGCCCGACCACCGCTGCCAGCGCCTGCCCCGATCCAATGCCGAACACTCCCACCGCGACGGCTATGGCCAGCTCAAAGTTGTTCCCCGATGCCGTAAACGCGATCGTCGTGCTTTTGGAATAGTCCGCACCGAGCCTCCTGCCCATATAAAAAGACAGCAGGAACATCAGCACGAAGTATATGAACAGGGGTACGGCAATTCTCACCACGTCCAGGGGAACCGCTACGATCACCTCACCCTTCAGTGAGAACATGACCAAGATGGTGAACAGCAACGCCAACAACGTGATCGGGCTTATCCTGGGAATGAAGGACTCCTCGAACCATACTCTGCCTCTGGCGCGGATCAGCACGATTCTGGTCAGGAGGCCGGCCGCGAAGGGGATGCCCAAATAGATGACGACGCTCTGCGCGATCTGGCCGATGGTAATATCCACGGCCAGCCCTTCGAGCCCGAACAGCGTGGGAAGCACTGTGATGAACACGAAGGCGTAAAAGGAATAAAAGATGATCTGGAAAATGGAGTTCAGGGCAACAAGACCGGCGGCGTACTGGCTGTCTCCTCCGGCCAGCTCGTTCCACACAATTACCATGGCGATGCACCGCGCCAGGCCAATCATGATCACGCCGACCATAAACTCAGGATAGTCGCGAAGGAATAAGACGGCCAGCAGAAACATCAGCACGGGCCCGATTACCCAGTTCTGCACCAGCGACAGGGCAAGGATGCGCCAGTTGCGGAAGACCTCGCCAAGCTCCTCGTAGCGCACCTTTGCGAGGGGTGGATACATCATCAGGATTAGCCCGACCGCTATCGGCACGGAGGTCGTACCAACGGTGAAAGACTCGCTAAGACCTGCGACGCCCGGCCATAGAAAACCGATTCCCACGCCCACGGCCATCGCCAGGAATATCCAACCCGTCAGGAATCTGTCCAACAGAGACAGATTGCGCAGTCCGACTCTGGTTGGGCCCGGAATCGCCTGATTGTTCACTTCGCTCTCACGCCGTGATACTGAATAACATTCTCAGGGGACCGGGCCGCTGCAGGATGATTTTTCCGTAAGATGCTGCTAGCTGTCTCGGGACGGCAGCGAGACGATTGCCGAACCCGTCGTCGTCTTCTGGCCCTCGGAGTTCTCCAGCCAGATCTCACACTCCAGCAGCCTCTCGTCACCCTCAACGTACTTCTTGTTGACGACGCCCTTGCCGTATATCGGCGTGCCCGGAACATCCATGCCTCGATACTGGGTGGTGAATTTCTTGAGCGTGCCCTGCTCCCCAATCCAGTCCGTCAGGATCTGCCCCATCCAGGCGCCCTTCAGCGCACCGTGAAGAATTACGTTGGGCAGGCCGTTGCCGAGTGCGAAGTCCTTGTCGTAGTGAATCTGGTAGTAGTCGCCGGAGGCCCCGGCGTACTTCACCAGCTGTTGAGTGGTGGGGTCCTTACGGAGCGTAGGGATCTCCGCTCCCTCATCGACGTCTTCGAAATATATCTGCTCGCCCATCGTTTTTCATCCTTACGGGTTCGACTTTTTTTCACGTCCGCGGCTCGAAATATTTCATGCTTACGACTAGAACTCTCACAGAACGTCTATCCAGAATGGACCATCCTTCGACAAGCTCTCCCGCCTCAGGCAGGTCCGATGGATCGGACTCCGAAGATATTCCTCATAAGAGTCGGAGAGTCCGAAGATATTCGAATTAGGGAGTCGGACAGGACTAATGGGCAGAATGAACTATCTCCGTTCGTGGTGTCCGACTCCTTAGCATGTATATCTTCGGACTCCGCTTCTACGGAGAGCTTGTCGAACCATCCTTTGAAATAGTTGCCGATTCTTTCTTCGTAAATATCACTCTGAAGGCTGATAGCTTATTCCGGTGCCGCGTTGAATCGCGACCGTCTTTCCGAACTGGTTCACGTAGCTCGTCTCGCGAATAATGAAGAGCATGTTGCCCAGCCTGCCCTCGCGCTCGAACATCTCGGATACCTTCATGGTCACGGAAATGCGGTCCCCCGGCCTGACGGGCTCGAAGTACTCCCACTCGCTTCCGCCGTCGAGGGCCGCCGGGTATGGGCTCTGCACGGTTGCCCTGGACCTGCCGGCGCTCATGGACCGCATGAACGTCGGCGGAGCGATAAGGCCGCCGTACCTGCTTTTCCTTGCGGCCTCCTCGTCGACGTAGAGGGGATTATCGTCACCGATGGCCTCGGCGAACTTCCTGATCGCGCCCCTTTCCACATCGTACGTAACGGCCTCGGACTCGACGCCGATTACGTCACGCATCTCCTGTGTGATAACGGATTCCTGCGTCATGGGCTGCTCCTGATGGCATATGAACGAGACTGTATATTGACGAAAAAAAGTGTACGGCTGAGCTCGGCGCGTGTCAAGGAGAGGCGACACGCCTACATAATTCCAACGGCTACCCCAGCTTCTCCAGCGGGGCGAATCCCAGCATCAGCCGCTTGATTCCCGCTCCGTCCGTGAACGCAACGGTGACTTCGAAGTCGTCTCTGATCGGTTTGCAGTCCACGACTATGCCCTCGCCGAACGTGGCGTGCTTCACCTTGTCGCCGGCAACAAAGTGCGCGACGACCGGCTCCGCCTCTCGCGGTCTGCCTCTCGTGACCCTGCGGCGGGTTGGCTCCATTGCGCCGGGTTTTTCGGCTGCACCATCGCCGCTGGACGACCAGGCCGCGGACGCCTTTTTCTGCCTGGGCTCGGCCTTGGGCGGCGCCTCTATCAGCACCTGTGGGATGTCCAGCAGGAAGCGAGACGGCGTGGTCGGCTCCGAGCCGCCTCTGAAGCCGCGCCGAAACGCCCGCAGCAGGTAGAGCCTCTCCTTGGCGCGGGTAACACCGACGTAGCAGAGGCGGCGCTCCTCTTCCAGCTCACCGGGATCCCCGCTGTCGATGGAACGCATATGGGGAAGTAGGCCCTCCTCCATGCCCACCATGAACACCGCCCGGTACTCCAGGCCCTTTGCCTGATGCAGCGTAATGAGGGTTATGGCATCGGCCTTCTCTTCGAGCGAGTCTACGTCCGCTACCAGGCTCACGCTCTCCAGGAACGCCGTGAGCGCGTCGTTTATTCCAAGATGAATGAAGTCCCTTGCGCTGCTCTTGAACTCGTCAAGGTTCTCCAGTCGCTCCTCGCCCCTATCGGTCTGGTCTAACAAGTGCCTCTTATATCCGGTGCGCTCGACCGTCTGTTCAATCAGCTCTGCGAGATCGAGCTTGCCCCGCTCTTCCGCTAGTCCCTTCATTAGGCGATGGAAGTCCTCCAGGGCGCGCAGCGATCGGGGTGCGAACAGGCTCGCAAGGGCGTTGCCTTCAAGCTGTTCGCCCTGTGCGATCTTCTCCAGAGCGCCGAACATGGAGGTCTCAGTATCCCTGGCGATGCGGGACAGCTCGTCTACCGTGCGCTGTCCGATACCCCGCGTAGGCACGTTGATGACGCGGGCCAGGGCAACGTCGTCCTTGGGGTTGGCGATCAGCTTCAGGTAGGCGGTGATGTCCTTGACCTCTTGTCGCTGGTAGAACTTCATGCCGCCGACTACCTGGTAAGGTATTCCGTATCGCAGGCAGGACTCCTCCAAGGCTCGAGACTGGGCGTTGACCCGATACATCACCGCGATTTCTCCCAGCTTGTAGCCCTCCCGCCTGGCTAGCCTTTGAATCTCCTTGACGACGAGCTTCGCCTCCTCCTGCTCGTTGTAGCCTTCGCTGACAACGATGGGCACGCCCCGGCCGTTGCTCGTCCATAAGGACTTTTCCACACGCTGCGTGTTGGCGGAGATCAGACTGCCGGCCGCGTCGAGGATGGTCTGCGTTGAGCGGTAGTTCTCTTCCAGGGCGATAATCTTGGCCTTCGGATAGTCGTCCTGAAAGCTCAATATGTTTCGGATGTCGGCGTTGCGCCAGGTGTATATGGACTGGTCCGGGTCGCCCACGGCGCAGAGATTGAGGTAGTTGCGGGCGAGCTGCCTGGCAATCGCGTATTGGACAACGTTCGTGTCCTGGAACTCGTCGATCATCAGGTGGACGTAGCGTTCCTGGTACTTCTGCGCGACCTCGGGGACCTTGTCCAGCAAGAAATAGGTCTTGAGCAGCAGGTCGTCGAAGTCCACGGCATCACTCTGCTCCAGCAAGGCGTCGTAGTGCTCGTAGGCCCTTACGACGATCTCGTCGAAGTAGCTGCCCGTCTGCATGGCCAGTCCCTCTGAGGTAAGCAGCTGGCTCTTTGCGCCGGATATCCGGGAGAGGATCGCACGGGGGGCGATCTGCTTGGCGTCTATGTCCAGCTCGCTCATCGTGCGCTTCATGAGGGACATCTGGTCCGAATCGTCGTATATCACGAAGCTGGAATCGAGGCCGATATGCCGGCCTTCCCTGCGGAGCATGTTCGCGCAGAAGGCGTGGAAGGTACCGACAGTCAGGTGCTCCATGGCCGGACCGACCATTGGCGCCAGTCGTTGGCGCATCTCCCGCGCGGCCTTGTTTGTGAACGTGACCGCGGCGATTCGGTACGGCGACACGCCTACTACTCGAACGAGATATGCGATCCGATGTGTAATTACCCTGGTCTTGCCGCTGCCGGGGCCCGCGATAATAAGCAGGGGCCCTTCGATGGTCTCAACGGCTTCACGTTGCTTGGGATTCAGTCCTTCAAGGAGATCTATCGTCATCTGTGCCTCGGTGAGATTATAGCATCTCGACGAGGCCCAAAGGCCGAGAATTCCACCCTCACGAATCCGTGCTCAACGGCGAATAAGTTGAGATTACGTCGGGAATTGGTAATCGGAGAGTGTGTGTAAATATTGCAAAGAGGGAAGGGGGAGATGGTCTCAGACCACGAAAAGTGGGTCGGCCTCCGTGATGACTCTCTTCTCCCGGGCGACGGCCTGCCTGAGGAACTTGGGCACGCCGAACATGCCCTGCTGAGTCACGCCGTCATAGAACCGCAACTCATCGTCAATTCGCGATACGATACGTTCGTCAATATCATCGGCGGTCATCGACATCGGGTCCGGTCCGAGAGAGCCTATGACGAAGCCCCATGTAGAGCCGAAAGAGGGGATAAAGGCCTCGTACAGATAGGCCCGCGGGAATACGGAGCCCACCGTGCTGGCAACAGCCGAGAAGCACTGCTCGTAGAAGGACGGACCAGTCGGGCCGGACTGAGCGACCATCAGACCGTTCGCCGTAAGCCGGGCGGAGAGAAGCCGATAAAACTCCTGAGTGAAGAGCATGTAGGCCGGTCCCGCCTCCAGAGGGTCGGGCACGTCGATTATGGCGACGTCGAAGCGCTCGTCGGTGGTTTCCAGGTAAGCCAAGGCATCCTCGTGTATGAGCGTGAGGCGCTCGTCGTCGAAGGACCCTCGATGGTGATTGGTCAGATACTTACGGCAGAGCTCGACGACCTCCCGGTCGATATCCACCATCACCACCTTCTTGACCGTCTTGTGGGAAAGCACTTCCCTTATCGTGGCGCCCTCGCCGCCGCCCGCGACGAACACGGTCTCCGGCGCGTCATGAGCAACCATGCTGGGATGCACCAGCGCCTCGTGGTACACGAACTCGTCCAGCTCCGTGGACTGGGTCTTGCCGTCGAGGACCAGGCTGCGCCCGAAACAGGCCCCATCCAGGACAACCACTTCCTGGTACTTCGTCCTACCGCTGTAAAAGACTTCCTTAACGCGTTCCGACTGAACGAAGTCGGGTGTAATAAACTCGTTGTGCCAGTTGCCTTCAGGTAACGGGGTCATCGGGGGCCTTTCAAGAAACTGGTGTGGCTAGGTCGAGCAAAAGAGAACCGTCACCTTCAGATGATGAGCGATTAAGAAAACGCAAAGCTACTATACGACCGTCGCGGACAGGTCCGCTATCACACCACGCCTTACTTCCGTAATGACCGGTCCCTCGCACTGAAGACTTTCGATGAGAAGATCCGCCGCCCCGTACGGCTTGAATTCCTCGCCGCAGGTAAATATATCCACCGCGGCGTACCCGTACTCAGGCCACGTGTGTATACAGAGATGGGATTCTGCTATTGCGATGATTCCCGTTACGCCCAGCGGCGAGAACTTGTGGAAGGTCTCTCCTACTATGGTCGCCCCCGCCTCGTCCGCCGCGCTTATCATCGCCTGCCTGATGAACTCGATATCGTCGAGAAGCTCCGATTTACAGTTCTTTAGGTCTAACAGAAGATGAATCCCTAGTGCATTTGTGGGTGCATTCAATCACCTACCCTCCATGTGAGCTTGGCCACGAGGCCTACCTCGAACAGAGAGCCATTATACAGGACGCAGACGACATTCAACAGGTTTTCAGGTGAAATCGCCGCAATGCGCGGGGCCGCTCCGACATGCCGGGGCGCTCCTGTTCAATTCACGTTGATTATCGCGAACGAAGGCCGTCTGCTTACTCCATGCGGGAGCCGCCCCACGCGCGGGACACGCCTGCCGCCGTGGGCTCTACGATAACATTGATCACCGCAGGCTTACCGCTGCCGAATGCGCGTTCCAGCGCGGGTCGAATCTCGTTGGGGTCCTCTACCCTCTCCCCGTAAGCGCCCAGCTCCCGAGCCATCCCGTCGAAGTTGGTGAAGCCAAGCTCCCGACCCGGCTTGCGGTGGTCGGGCGTCCGAGCCGTCCAACCCGCGTTGTTGCTGATCACCGTGACCACCGGCAGGTTGAAGCGAACGCAGGTGTCGATCTCCATGGCGTTCAGGCCCATGGAGCCATCGCCGTGCAACACGAGGACCTGTTTGTCGGGCTTGGCGATCTGCGCGCCGATGCCGTAGGGGAGGCCGACGCCCATCGTGCCCGTAACGCCCGAGTTAAGCCTGTGCCCGGGAACGTACGTCGGCAGAGATTGGCGTCCAAAATGCAGTATCTCGTTACCGTCCACGCTCAAGATGGCATCGCGGTCCAGGAAGTCGCGGATCTCTTTGCACAGACGCAGGGGGTGAATGGGGGTCTGGTCCGAATTCAGCAGAGGGGCGGACTGCTTGGCGCACCGATCGTTGTCCTCACGCAAATGGGAGACCCAGGGCGACTCCAGTCTACCGGCGAAGCTCGATCCGTTGGCTTCGACCTCTGTGTTGATCTGAGCAAGTACGGTCCTGGCGTCACCGACTATCCCCAGGTCGATGTTACGGTTGTGGCCGATCTCACTGGCCTCGATGTCTATCTGGATCACCTTGGCGTCGGCAGCAAATCTTCGGCCATACTGCAGCATCCAGTTCAATCGCGTGCCGACCACGAATATCAGGTCGGCCTCACGCATTGCGGTGCTGCGGGCCCCCTGGAACGAGACCGGGTGGTCCTCGGGGACGAGTCCCCTGGACATGGGAGCCGTGTAAAAGGGGGTGCTCGTCAGGTCGACGAGACGCTCCAGCTCCGACGCGGCGCCCGAGAAGAAGGCCCCTCCGCCGGCGATGATTACCGGCCGCTCCGCCGCGGCCAGCATCTCAACAGCCTCTTTGACGGCGTAAGACTCGGCGGCGGGACGGCTGCGCTTCGTGAACCGCGTCGGCCTTATCGCGTCGTCTTCTTCGATCTCTTCGTAAAGTACATCGGCGCCGCAGTCTATATAGACTGGCCCCGGCCTGCCCGACATCGCCTGACGATACGCCGTGCTCACGATCTCGGGATATCGGGCCGCCATCGTTGGGCGATGCCAGTACTTGACGATTGGCTGCATCACGCCCACCTGGTCGATTTCCTGGAAGGCATCGCGCCCAATCTCGTGCACGGGACCTGCGCCGCCCAGGATAACCATGGGTGCGCAGTCCACCGCGGCGGTGTAAACGCCCGTCAGCAGATTAAGGGTGCCCGGCCCGGACGCCGCGGTCACCACACCCGGCTTGCCGCTGACCCTGGCGTAGGCGTGCGCGGCAAAGGCGGCGGCCTGCTCGTGACGGAAATCGATTGCCTCTATTCCCAGGTCCTGACACGCCATGACGATGTCGAAGTTGGGGCCGCCCATGAGGTAAAAGAGCTTCTCGACTCCCTCTTCCTTGAGGGTTCTTGCGATAAGGTAGCTTCCTATTACTTTTGCCATGCACCTCTCCTGATACCGGCTCGCCCGCCTGATTGACCGCCTCGTGGAGGCCGCGAGATGCTGCAAGGGTATCACAAGCGCCATTGTATGGCCAACGATAGCAAGCCCCAGGGACAGCCCGCCCGTGACCTTTTGCAATTGCGACACCGGGCCAACGGTCCAGGCTCTATTCCTTGCGTCGCGGCGCCACGACGGCCTAGTCATTTCAATCTCTTTACTCGCCGATAAACTTGTCTCGTCGTGTGCCCTGTGCTATATTTTCGATGCCGTTTATACGGGCACGTATCGCATGAATAAGCGGCGTCCGGTCTTTCAGAAGTCACCGAGGAATGCCGAACGCGTGAACATCCATCCAATGAATATCAGGAGTTGCAAATGGCAGTCGTGGAATACGAAGTCAAGGGGCACGTCGCCTACGTAACGCTGAACCGCCCCGACAAGCTCAACGCAATAGACGTTGCCATGCGTGACGAGCTCTGGCGAATAATGCACGAATTCAACGACGACCCCCAGCAGTGGATCGCGGTCATCACCGGCAACGGCCGCGCGTTTTCCGTGGGCCACGACCTTGCCGCCATGTCCGGACGCAGCGATGCCCTCTACGATACGGAGATCTCCACGGAGGACCTGTACGTCTATCAGTCTCAGATCTTCAAGCCGATAATAGCGGCCATAAACGGCTTCTGCCTGGCGCAGGGCGGGGGCATCGCCCTGGCCTCGGACATTCGCATCGCCTCCGACAAGGCGCAGTTCGGCTGGCCCCAGGCGAAGCGCGGCATCGGCTCGGTCAGCGGGCCGTGCATGCTGGCGCAGCGCGTGCCCATGAACCTGGCCCTCGAGTACCTGTTCACGGGCGAGATGATCAGCCCGCAACGCGCCTATGAGATGGGCTTGATAAACAAGATCGTGCCCCATGACGACCTCATGGCGGAGGTGGACAAGTTCGTGCAGCAGCTTCTTCAAAACGCGCCTCTCCCAATGCGGACCATGAAGGAGGTAGCCGTCAGGGGCGCGTACATGCGGCTCGAAGACCGGGTACGGCTCGCCGGTATCGTCAACAGGCGGCTGCAACGCACCGACGACGCCCTGGAGGGAATCAAGGCCTTCCAGGAAAAGCGCACTCCCGTATTCAAGGGGAGCTAATCTCAAGAGCAGGAGCAGAATTTGACTACATATCAAGGCGGAGAGTTCTACAAGCGGCTTGGAGTGACGAGAGTCGTAAACGCGGCCTCATGGCTCACGAAGCTGGGCGGCAGCATCATGCAGCCCGCCGTCGTCGATGCCATGAACGACGCCTCCCACTGGTTCGTGGACATGCACGACCTCAACAGGAAGGCGGGCGACGTAATCGCCAAGTTTACGGGCGCCGAGGCGGGCCTTGTTACCGCGGGCTCCGCCGCCGGAATGCTCCTGGAGGCCGCCGCGTGTATGACGGGCACCGATCCGGCGAAGGTGGACAGGCTTCCCGACGCCACGGGCCTGAAGAACGAGATCGTCATCCACAGGCAGCACCTGGTCTCCTACGCACACAACTTCCGGGCCGCGGGCGCCAGGCTAGTGGAGATCGGCGGCGCGGGCTCGACCAGGGAGTGGGAGCTGGACGACGCCATAGGGGACGACACCGCAGCGGTCGCGTTCGTCTTTGGCCCCAGGCAGGCGGGGGCGCTGCCGCTGGCGCAGGTCATTGAGATCGCGCACAAGAGGGACGTGCCCGTAATCGTGGACGCCGCCGCCATGCTGCCGCCCCCGGAGAATCTGACCAGGTTCATCGACATGGGGGCCGACATGGTGAGCTTCAGCGGCGGAAAGGGCGTTCTCGGTCCGCAATCGTCCGGCATATTGTGCGGCAGGGCAGACCTCATGGAGGCGGCCTACATGAATGCAGCGCCCAACAGCGAGGGTGTCGGCAGAGCGGCAAAGGTCTGCAAAGAGGAGATCGCCGGCCTCATTACGGCCCTGGAGATTTTCGTGGACACCGACTTCACGGCGGTGCAGGCCGCCTGGCACGACCAGTGCGACTATGTCGTCTCGGAGCTTCAAGGCATACCCGGAATTCGCGCAAGTATAGCGGGGACCGAGCCGGACATCGATGAGTCCAACTTCACGCACCCTCGCGCCATAATACGGTCCGACAAGTCTTGGAAGGGCCCCAGCTTGAAGAGGGTCGTTGAGATGCTGGAGGACGGCGACCCCTCGATCAGGGTGGGCTCGGCAGGCGAATACGGTGGTATTTCAATAATTCCGGTGGACCTTCAGCCCGGCGACGAAGAGCTGATTGCCCAGCGCCTGAAGGAGATCCTCACATCCGGCAACTGAGCCTTTAAGTAGAAGGCGTTCACGCAGGGGGCAAGGCGTCTTTCAATTGAGAAGGAAATGAGGCGGCATAATATGAGCATGGAGAAGTTTCAGGCAGGACAGACATTTGAGAAGGAGTGGGAGGTCACCAAGGAGCACACGACCAACCGCATGGGCAAAGAGGGAGCGGACGTCCTCTCTACTCCGGCACTGCTGGGTCTCATGGAGAACACCTGCATCGAGCAGTCCGAGCCTTACATGCCCGAAAAGCACACGACGGTCGGATACGCGGTCGACGGCCTGCGGCACATGGCGCCGACTTCTCTCGGTGAAAAGGTCCGGATAACGGTGAAGCTGACCGGCATCGATCGAAATCGCCTCACGTACGAGATAGAGGCGCACGAGGGCCCCGACAAGAAGATCGGAGTGGCCGTGCACAAACGCGCCGTGATCTCCACTGAGCAGTAGCATCGCGGCCCCGGAAGGACTGCTGAAGGGGCTCAGGGTCCTGGACCTCACGCACTATGTTGCCGGCCCATACGCCACGCGCCTCATGGCGGCGCAGGGCGCCGAGGTCATCAAGGTCGAACGGCCGGGTCACGGCGACCCCTCACGCCGGATTGGGCCCTTTCCCGGCGGCGTGCCTCATCCGGAGAAGAGCGCTCTCTTCCTCTACCTGAACACGAGCAAAAAAAGCGTCACGCTTAATCTCAAAACGATTGGCGGCAAAGACATATTCAAGAGACTGCTCGCGGAATGCGACGTCCTCATCGAGAATTTTCGTCCTGAGGTAATGCCGGGCCTGGGCATTGGCTTCGACGATCTGGCAGCCACACACCCCGGCCTGGTGATGACCTCGATTTCGAACTTCGGCCAGACCGGGCCGTACCGCGACTACAAGGCCGGTGAGGTCAACCTCTACGCCATCGGCGGGCTGATGTACATAACTGGATACGCCGACCGAGCGCCCCTGAAGATGGGCGCGCGTCTCGCCCAATACGGCGCCGGCCAGAACGCCTTCGTCGCCACGCTCTCCGCGCTGTGGCACCGCGACAGATCGGGAGAGGGTCAGCACATCGATGTAGCCATCTCCGAGTATCTGGCGACGATTCTGGAAAACGCCCTGAGCCAGTACAGCTACACGGGCAGCAACTTTCCCCGCACGGGCAACCGGGGCTACGGCCGAGCGGCGTGGGGCCCGTATCCATGTAAAGACGGGTACGTCGGTGTAATCGCGGGCCCCGACCACAACTGGTACAAGATGGCGGAGCTCATGGAGAATCCTGAGCTGTCTAATCCGAAGTTCGACGACCGGGCCGGCAGGGCCGCCAACGCCGACGAGCTGGATGCCCTCATGCTTCCCTGGCTTGCCCGCCACGGCAAACGAGAGATCTTCGAGAAGGCCCAGGGCCTCGGGCTGGCCTTCGCATACGTGGCTTCGCCCGAGGATATCCTGGGATGGGAGCACCTGCGTGACAGGGACTTCTTCACGGAGGTCGAGCATCCTGAGGCCGGAACGCTGGAGCATCCCACGGGGCCGTTTCGTGGCGACGACATCGCCTGGAGCCTGGAACCGGCGCCGACTCTAGGGCAGCACAATCGTGAAATCTACTGCGAACGCCTCGGCTTCTCCGCGGAGGACCTGATGCGGCTCCGACATAACGACGTTATCTGACTGCTATGCACTGGATGCCTCGGAGTCCAGGGCCTCGCGTATGGCTTCGCCCACTTCCTGCGTCGACAAGGTCCCACCCAGATCGGGGGTTGTCTTTCCAGAGGCGATGACACTTCTGACGGCCGCCTCGATCGCGTCTCCAGCCTGTGTATGGCCAAAGTGCTCCAAAAGCATCCTGCTGGCCATGATCGCCGCCATGGGGTTCGCGACGTTCTTGCCCAGAATGTCCGGGCCCGTGCCGTGGACCGGCTCGAAGTAGCAGAATGACTTCTCCGGATTGAAGCAGCCCGTGGGTGCGAGTCCTCGGCTTCCCTGCACTGCTCCGCCCACGTCGCTGAGTATGTCGCCCGCCCTGTTTTCGGCGACGACGATCTGGAACTCCTCCGGCGCGACGATCATCAGGTATGCCACGGTATCGATATGCATGTGGACGGGTTCGATGTCCGGATACTTTTCCGAGACCTCCTGGAAAAGCCGGCTCCATAGTCCGCCGGGCAGGCCCTTTTCGGCCATGTGTACCCGATTTCGACCCGTGGTCCTCGCGTAATCGAAGGCGAACTCCAGGACCCGTTTCACGCCCTTGTAGGTGTTGTACTCCGGTCGAATCTCCGTCTCGTCAGGGGTCCCTCGCTTGAAATTGCCCGCCGTGCCACCCTCGTAGCCCTCGGTATTCTCGCGGATCACGACGAAGTTGATGTCGTCGGAGGTCTTATTCTTTAGAGGAGTCAGACTCGGGTGCAGAAGCCGGCAAGGCCTCACGTTGGCGAACAGGTCCAGACCTCTTCGCAGTGCCCTGAGAACGACCTGAGCGTTGACGCCCGCGGGCAGCCTGGGGTCGATGCCGCCCGCACCGAAGAGCGCGGCGTCGAACTTTTCCGGCAGTTTCTTGATGATCTCGTCGATGTTGTCGGGAGCGACCTCGCCGGTCCTGAGGTAGCGCTCTACGCCGTAGTCGAAGGTCTCGTGCTCCAGGCCAATCTCGAACAGGGCGTTCACGGCGTCAAGGGTCTTTACGGCCTCGGGTACGACCTCGTTTGCGATGCCGTCTCCGGGAATTACAGCTATGCGTACCATATAATCTGGCCTCACGGGTCCAAGGTGTCATGGGTGTGTGCTGGGCCTGATTATAGCATTCTGCCTTCCGGCTTCTTCATCAGGGGCGTATCTACGTGAAAATCCCAAGGGGATATGGCGCGCACCGTTCGACAAGCTCACAACGAACGGATATTCATTTGCCGTTCACCCTGAGCCTGTCGAAGGGTCACCCCATCCGACTCATATATCGGTCTATCTTCCCCGACCCGTCGGGGCCCCTACGGACTGCTCGTCGAAGGGTCACCCCGATCTTGTTCGAAGGCAAGTCAAATCAGGGGCGGTGCCATCGCATCGCCCCTATAAATCAATCCAATCTTCGTCGGTCTGAAGTAGAAACGCGCCCTTTACCTAGTCCGC
>JADFKI010000244.1 GCA_022565015.1 Chloroflexota bacterium | reverse complement strand
GATCGGCGAGATAGGGGGCACCAGGGAGCAGGAGGCTGCCGAATACATCAAGAGCGACTTCAAGAAGCCAATGGCCGCATTCATTGCCGGACGTAGCGCGCCTCCCGGCAAGAGGATGGGTCATGCGGGAGCGATCATCACCGGCACCGCAGCCCGCGCCGAGGAGAAGGAGAAGGCCCTGGCCGCCGCAGGGGTAGCCATCGTGTCGGCGCCGGGGGTGATCGGCGAGACTTTTCGCGAGATTATGGTCTGAACGAGTCTATTCTATGTACTGGGTCTTTCGACGAGCCCCAGCCGCGATCCTGTTTCAAGAAACGGCTAAACCTGGACTAAAAGTTTCAGAAGCACTCCCCGCCGTTTTCTTCATCATCGCTGTTTGAGCCGTCCGGGCACGTTGTGTTATCCCAGTCGACTTTTCTCAGGCGCGCGCCATCCAGATTGGCGCCCTTAAGGTTAGCGTCCTCAAGATTAGCGCCCTCAAGATCGGCGTCGCGCATATCGGCGTTAGCGAAATTGGCATCCTTCAGGTTTGCCTCCACAAGATTGGCCTTTCGAAGATCCGCGCCTCTGAAATCCGCGTCCCTTAGATCGGCATCCTCGAAGTCCGCTCTGGTCAAGTCGGCCTTCCTAAACTTTATGTTTCTCAGCTTCAACCCAGAGAAATCTGCTTTGTTCAGGCTGACGCCCCGCCAGTCAGTATTCTTATCATAAATGATATCCTCGAAATCCGCGCCCTCCAGGTCCGCGCCCTCCATCTTCGCGCCAACAAAGATGGTTTCCTTCAGCTCCGTCCCTGAGAGGTCTGCGTCGGAAAGATCAGCCTCGGTGAAATCGGCCCTGGTCAAATCGGCGGTCCTCAGATCGGTCCCCTCGAGATTAGTCCTCACGAGAGATGCTCCCGACAGGTCCACGCCAATCATGTTTAGCTCTGAAAGGTTCAGGCCGTCCAGAATGAGGTTCTGCATATTGACGCTTCTGAGTATGGTATCCACAAAAATGACATCTACGATGACGGCGCTGTCAAGGGACCCGCCTTTAAGGTTTGCCTCCGCGAAGTTGACTTCGGTGAGGTCGGCATTCGATAGATCCACATCTTCAAGAATCGCGCCCACGAAACTGGCGCCTTTGGCGTTCACATCCCTGAGGACTGCGTCTGTAAGGTCCGCCCCCCTGAAGTCTGCGTCGGTCAGGTTGGCCCCGCTAAGGTCGGCGTCCGTGAGATCGGCATCAATAAAAATCGATCCGCTCAGGTCAGCACCGACTAATACGACGTTGGACAGGTCCACGTTCGATAGCCTGGTATTGCTCAGGTCTGCTCCCGTCAGGTCAAGCTTTCTCAGCTTCTCACCCTGAAGGTCACACCCACTAAGGTCCGCCTCCGGCTCGAACACACTGCAAGGCACGGGAGTCGGCGTAAAGGTAGGGGTCGGCTCCGGCGTGGGAGTGCTTGTCGCCGTCGGCTCCGGCACGGGCGTATTCGTAGCTGTGGGTTCCGGCGTGGAGGTCCGTGTGGCCGTGGCCCGTGGCGTCGGTGACGGGGTCTTCGTCGCGGTGGCGGTAGGCTTCGACGTTCTGGTAGCGGTAGGCTCAGGCTCGGGGCTGCTCGTAGCGGTCGGTGCGACCTCTGCGGCGATTACGCTGGGCGCAGTGGGCTCGATGGTCAATACAGGGTTCACTTCCAGCTCGTTGACGTCTATGGACGGAGCTTCGGTGCCGGGCAAAGGCGTGTTCGTTGATGTAAGGGCCGGCACCAGCGCCGCAATCGCAGTCAGCTTGAGCCTGGGTATCGGCGTATTCGTTGCCTGGAGTATCGGCGTGTTTGAAGGCGTGGGAGCTGGTGCGCTTGCGGAGGCGGCCTGCGGTCCTTCGCCTCTTGCGACAGTAGGCCGCTGGCAAGCCAGACCAAAGAGGGCCACGAGCAAGAATATCGCAATGACCGGAGCATATTTCTGGTTGAAGTGCAATGCAGGTTCACCATGATTACAATCTTGGCCACGCGTGGAATTAGCAATGGCCCATACATATTGGGACAATTCCAGGAAAAGGGTCAATCAATTACAGGGCTTCGATTCTGTGTTTTCTGACGCTTCAGTCTGGGGTAGATCAGATTAACGAGTAGGACTCAAATTGAAAGGGCCGGCCCATTGGGGCTGGCCCTTTCGTGCGCCGTGAAAACCTTTTTGCCTAGGAAAGGAGCTCCCAGAGCCGGCTGGACTGCCAGCGAAGAACGCGGACGATCGTCGCCAGAGCCAGGCCAATGCCGGTGAAAAGGGAAGCCATTCCGACGAACTTGAACGGCTCCAGCCAGAGCTTCACTGCATTGATAGTGCCCAGGTTGGCCAACAGGCCGCTTCCTTCGAGTGCCGGATTAAGCTGGGCAGCTATCGAGTGGTTCCAGTAGCCGTACGATAGGGTTGCAGTCACTATAGCGACGATTAACGCCGTGATCAGAATCATCATACCCATCATCATAAACATCGGGAAGATCTTCGCCGTCATCGGGGGCTTGATTATCCTTACCTCAGCGCCCAGGGCCTCTTGCACCCTTCCGCCTCCAGTCCTTAGTGCGCCAAGGATGGTCGCCAACAGGAAAGTGACGCCGCCCAGGAGCATGCCGATGCCAAGGAACTTGAAAGCGGGTAGCCAGATCTTGACGGACTCCAGCCACGCTTTCTGGGTCGCCAAGTTCTGTCCCGTGGTGGCGGCCTCCCTCGCCAGCTTCGAGAATTCGAAGTAGCTACTGGCTATTCCCGAGTTGACTATGCCGATTATGAAGGCCACCACTACAATCATGAACCCCATGATGAGCATCGGCGCCCACATCCTGCTCGCCATCGACTGCATTCCGGTGACTTCAACCGGAAGTTGCGAAGTCGAGAAGACGATCTCGTTGCTTATCGCTCTAGTCGCCATTACTTGTTCTCCTCTCTAAGAAAATTCGTTTCTGACATATTCATGTACTTTAGCCCTGGCTCTTGCGCGCCTTTAGTTCGGGCAATGCCGCCGCCATGGTGTTGCCCCGCAGCCTTACATTGCGAAGGATGTTGACGAAGGCAAAGCCAAAGCCTGCTATGAACGTCGCGATCCCGACGAATGCAAACGGCAACGCCCAGTCTGTCACGGCCGCAATGCTGCCAAGCTGCGAAAGCACGGCGCTGCCGGCCTCGGCTGCGTCGCGGACCGCCTTGCTATTGGCGTAGTAGTCGCCGGCCGTCGAAGCTACGACGAGGAAAGCGATCGACGCGATCATGACGATCATGAACGCCGCGAACCACAACACTCCGGCAACCTTGATGATGCTTGAAGAGGTGGACGCCTGGGCCCTCAGCTCTTCGTTACTGGGTATGCTACTCATGGTCTCCCTCCTTTCCATCCGAGGTCCTTAATACAACGCATTCCAATCTCCGTTTCTTCACACGAGCTCCTCCTTTGCCCCTTCGCAGTATTCGGCACCTGTTGGGGGCTCTCTCCACTCTGTTGGCGCCTTCACTAAATTAGGATGTGAGCGCCATGCAAAAAGTTCTGTAGTCTTGCTTACATAACTTGCCATCTCAGGCCCGCCGACTTCTGGAATCACTCCTATCAAATGAAGCATCGGAATTTCCAACGCGTGGTCTCAATGCCCTATTGGCGAGCGACGTCACCCCGACGTGGAGACCGATAAAAATACCCGCCTCTTTCGTGAGATCTGCCGACAGGCATTCGTGTTTCAATGTCAGGACGCGACAGTCACCCTTCTCGAAAAGATCTTGTTGCGGAGACCGCAAGCTGAGCTCGGTAACGGTCAGGAACACGGACAGCGGTGAGACCGAGGAATCGCATCCCGGCGCCGTCTTCGTATTGATCGGCCTCGACCCGAATACGGGCTTCCTCAAGGGAACAATAAATCTAGACGACTGGGGATTCATCATAACTAGTGGAACACTCGAAACCAATGTAAAAGGCATCTTCGCGGCGGGTGATGTACGCGCAGGCAGCACGAAGCAGGTTGTCAGTGCGGCGGGGGAAGGGGCCGCCGCAGCGCTTATGGTCCGTCAATACCTGGAGGCGACCGAGGGGAGCAGGGGTTACAAGGGGGATTCGTGATGCGAGCCACTCCAGGCGTGCTGAAGATATTCATTTCAAAGGGCTGTGCGGGATGTAAGCGAGCCCTGGAGCTGGCCGCCATGGTGAAGAAGATTAAGCCGCGACTCATAGTCCAGATCATAGACCTGGCGATCAACCCGACCGCAGGCGCAGGGCTGGTGTTCGCCGTGCCCGCCTACTTTTACAACAGCAAGCCGGTGTTTTTCGGCAATCCCAGCCCCTTAGAGCTTCAAGCCAGGCTGGGCAGGCTCGAACCGGAGGTGTGACGCATGTGGCAGCGGCTCAAAGGCCGCGGGGGCTGGTCCTCGCGAGCCGACGAAACAAGTCCCATGGATGAGCCGGAAAAGCTCGAGCTTCTCAGCGCCATGAACATACTTCAGGACCTCCCGGAACAGGAGCTCGAAGCGCTGATGTCCGAGATACCGATCCACACGGCCAAGAAGGGCACCATATTCTATGGCTCCGACGGTCCGGAAGTCCTGTTCCTCCTGAAGTCGGGCAAGGTGGAGCTGTATCGCCTGTCGCCCGAAGGCAAGAGGCTCACGCTCGTCATAGTGGAACAGGGGACCATCTTCGGTGAGATGTCGCTCATCGGACAGAGACTCGTCGGCACCTGCGCCATCGCACTGCAGGACAGCGTAATCTGCGTCCTTAGCCGGCACGACGTCGAATCCCTCATGGTCCAGCACCCCCAGGTGGCATTGAGGGTGATCGAGGTCCTGGCGAATCGACTCCAGGAGACCCGCAACAGTCTCGAGCAGATGGCCTTCAGCGACGTCACCGGAAGGGTCGCGGACCTCTTGCTGCGTCTGTCCGACGACGACAATGTGGTCGAGGGCTACTCCCACCAGGACCTGGCCGCGATGGTCGGCTGTCTCCGGGAGAGCTTTACGGCCGTCCTCGACCGGTTCAAGAGCAGCGGGGCGCTGACCACGGGACGAAAGCGCATCGAGATCACCGACTATTCCCAGCTCCAAACCGTCGTCAGTCAGCGGACCGGGTCTCGCGGCTAGGGGCTGGATTCGAGCTGCGACGGGGTTTGCATCTCTCCATGCCATAATCGCAAGGAGAAGGCGGTGGCCATGGCCAACCTGACCGAGAGAATCACTGTAAATCCAGACCAGTGCAACGGCAGACCGTGCATTCGCGGCATGCGAATTCGAGTGACGGATGTGCTTGATCTGCTTGCCAATGGTCTTACCTCCGAGCAGATCCTGGAAGAGTTGCGGACTTAGAGCTTGAGGACGTCCTTGCCTGCCTGCGATTCGCGAGCATGCGTCTTGACCACCCAATATTGGCGCCTTGATTGTCTGGATCGACGCGCAATTGCCGCCTCGAATCGCCGGCTGGCTGACCGAAGTATTTATAGATT
>JADFKI010000243.1 GCA_022565015.1 Chloroflexota bacterium | reverse complement strand
GCGAACTCTCGCGTTCGAGTCATAGAGCCTTACGCCGTGGCAATTCGTGCTGGCAGGCGGGTTCCGCATCCACGACATTGGCAAACGCTGGCGGGGGTCGTGGGTGCTTCGATGGAATTGCCGACGGTATCGCGACAGTAGTTTTGAGTATAATTACAGCAAGGCGATTCGGAAAGCTGAAAAGGGAAGAAATTTGCTCGCAGGGTGACGTTTGAGGTGGAGCACATGTCGCAAAACGAACGCGATAAGCACCCGTTTTTGATATTTATTACAGCTTTGCTGGCGCTTGTATTTTCCACCGATGTCGGACAAGCCCAGGTAACGTCCAATGTGCTCCGACGAGTAGTGATGATCCAGGCTGGTGATTTGGCCGGAACTGGGTTTACTATCGAGGTTGACGGACGACAGTATCTCATTACGGCTAAGCACGTGGTAGCAGACTTTGGTGAAACAGGCAGCATTAATGTTCGGAGAGGAGACAACTCCTTTCCCGTCAACGTGAAGATTTTCCGTTGTGACGACCCGATTGACATTGCTGTGCTGGTGCCTCCTGAACAATTGACTGTGACATTTCCGTTAGAACCGAGGCTTGTCTGCTTCTGATACGCCGAACCGGCAAACACGGTCTTCCTGAGAGCGCTTATTTCATCACAAGAAGACTTGGCGTTGAGGCATGTAGCGCAAGGGTTCGACAATGGCGAGGCAAACATGTTATATCTAGGACCGTTCAGTACCGGCGCGCACCTTTCGCGAGGAGTTTCAACATGTCGGAGATCAGAGACAGATACGGACTTGGACTGACCACCGGTTCCGTCGTGGCCGCCGAGCATTACGTAGAAGGTCTCGACCTTCTACTCGAGCAGGGCTATGGTCCGGAGCTACAGTTCCAAAAGGCCGTCGACGCCGACGAAGGTTTTGCCCTCGCCCATGCCGGCCTCTCCCTGATGCAGATGTTCCAGGGCAAGGCGGCCCAGGCCAAGGACACGATCAAACACGCCGGGTCCCTGGCGCTCCGAGCGACCCGCCGCGAACGGCAAGGCGTGGAAGCTATTTCGCTATTCATAGACGGACAGGGCCCGAAGTCACTGGCTCTCATTCAAGAGCACCTGGCCGAGTTCCCCCGCGACGCCCTCATGCTGAGAGTCGCAAACCGGCTGTACGTGATCGGCTGCAGCGGCGCAGGTGTGGCAAACTACCCGAACGAGCTGTACGCCATGCTCAGGGGCGTTGAGCAAGATTATGGGGACGACTGGGCATTTCTGGGCCTGTACGCCTTTGCGCACCACGAGATGGGCTACCTCGACGAGTCTCTGCGACTGGCCGAACGCTCCCTGGCGACGCGTCCCACAAGCGCCCACGCCTCCCATTCCGTGGCTCACGTCTTTTTCGAGACCGGTGACCACGTTGGCGGCGGCGATTTTCTAGGCGACTGGCTCTCGGGTTACGACCGTCGAGCGCCCTTCCACGTGCACCTCTCCTGGCATCAGGCACTCTTTGAACTGGCCCAAGGGAGGTACGCCGCCGCCGTTAGCCTCTACGAAAACGACATCCGACCCTCGGTCTTGCAGCGAAGCGCCGCCTCGCTTGCCGATAGCACGTCGCTGATGTGGCGGCTCCGGGTCTACGGAGACGATAACCCGCCGTATTCCGTTGACGAGATACGGGATCAGGCCTCTCCGGCAGCCGAAACGGCCGGCCCCGCATTCCGGGATGCTCACGCCGCCCTGGCCTTTGCGGCCTCCGAGGATGAATCTCTGTTTCAGCTGCTAGCTGACCGCCTGCTGGAATCCGCAGACAACGGCGACTCTCTGGCGAAGGAGATAACCCTTCCCCTAGTAAAGGGCATAGGCGCCTTTGCCGGTGGAGATTACGACGAGGCGGTACGGCTCATCGAGCCCGTCTTCCCACAGCTAACACGCATCGGCGGGAGCCACGCCCAACGGGAAGTGTTCGAGGACACTCTTCTCGAGGCGTACCTGCGCTCAGAGCAGTACGACAAGGCCGAAAAAATGCTCCGCGCCCGGCTAAAGAAGCGCACGTCGGTGCGAGACAGCTTCTGGCTGAGTCGGGTACAGGCCGGTTCTGACTCAAGCGGCGCCGCCGAAGACTCCCCCGCAGACGTAAAGCAGCGATGGCAAAACGCCGACCCGGACTCTCCCGAGATGGCTGCGCTCAACAGGCTCGTCGAGGTAGGTTAGCGTCTGGCCGGCGCCGACCACACTAACGGCAGTCGGCTTCGCGCATGTTAAGGCGCCTTATATCGTGTCCCATGCGTGCAACGTATGCCTGGACGCACGATTGGAACATATGTTGTAAAATTGACCTCAGTGGACTCCAACGGACACCAGACAGCACTGACATGCACCACATCCTCCATGCGGACTTCGACGCCTTCTACGCCTCGATAGAGCAGCTGGACAACGCAGAGCTGCGAGGCAAGCCCGTGGTCGTCGGCGGCAGTGCCGACGATCGCGGCGTCGTGGCCTCGGCCTCCTACGAGGCGCGACGATTCGGAATCAGGTCCGCCATGCCCATGCGCACCGCAGTCCGGCTGTGCCCCGAGCTGCTCCGGGTCGGCTCACGCTTCGATCGGTATCGAGAGGTCTCTCGAAGGGTAATGGCCATGTTTCGGGAGATCACCCCCCTCGTTGAGCCGCTTTCCATGGACGAGGCTTATCTTGACGTGACCGACGTCGTCACGGACCGGCTCAGCGCGGAAGACATCGCCCGCGGGCTCAAGGACCGAGTTCTGGCAGAGCTGGGACTCACCATATCCATAGGCGTCGCGACGTCGAAGTCCATTGCGAAGATTGCGTCGGACATGGACAAGCCCGACGGCCTCACCGTCGTCGCGCCGGGAAGCGAGCGGGACTTCTTGAAGCCATTGAAGGTGAGCCTCCTGTGGGGTGTCGGTCCCAAAACAACCGAGCGCCTGGAAGCCGAGGGCATAATAACGATCGGCGACCTGGCGTCATGCTCCGATGAGCGGCTAAAAGCGCAGTTCGGTAAGAACGGTCCTCATATGAAGCGCCTGGCCCTGGGCGAGGACGAAAGCCCGGTGGTCGTTCAACGTGAGGCGAAGTCTATAAGCTCCGAGACCACGTTCTCCCGCGACTCGGGGGAGCCCGACGCCCTGGTCGAGATCGTGCGACGGCTCAGCCAGCAGGTCTCACGCCAGCTCAGACGAAAGGAGATGACGGGGCGCACGGTCAAGCTGAAGCTGCGTCTTTCGGATTTCACGACGTTCACAAGACAGATAACGGTCGCGGTAGGAGTGCAGTCGTCCGACGAGATCGCCGAGGCCGCCGAGGAGCTGCTTCGCGCCGAGCTGTCGCCGGGCCGTACGTTTCGGCTCCTTGGAGTAGGCGTGTCGGGCTTCGAGACGGAGGGCGATGCCAATGTTTCGGATGTAATCCAGCTGCGTCTTCCGGGCCTGGAGTAGCGTATAAGACTTGCTATTTGCCTCGCTTGTTCTCCCTTGGCTTATTACGCTCAATGAGGGCGGCTTCAACCCTTCTAGCCTCTGCGGTGCTCGATAGCGGCCGAGTTTGGAATTTCCTGGCGCCTCTGACATCACCGCTCGACAGGTGTTCCTCGAGTCTAGCTCTGAGCCTACCCGCACCCGCCGAACCCGTATAGATTATTTCACCCTTCTGATTTATCAGGTTGTAAACACCGCTCTGTTCAGGAACATCCTCTAAATTCCTTGTTGAAAGGACTTTAGTTTCCCCCATTCTTTTTGCCATTGCTATGCACTCCTGACCGGCTTGGCCTTACGACTTCTCTCCTTCACGTAGTTATCAAGATCATCTATATGCACGACCCAATTGCGTCCGAACTTGACTCCTGTCAAGACCTTTCTTTCGATCTGGTGACGTAGAGTCGTTGCGCTGAGCCCATATAGCTCCGCCGCCGCCGCGAGGGAATAATACGGGTCGGGCTCCTCCATTCCACTGGCGTCTATGTCGTACTTCGTGCTCGCGTTAAGGAACTCTATTGCCAGCACTCTGCCTTCGAAGTCAAAGTCAACTTCAACTCCCGGGGCAATGTTCTTCGTTTGCTCGACTTCGCCGTCGGCCAGTAGAATGGAAAGCGCGTCGGCTTCCCTGTCATACATAACTCTCATGGCTCCCTGCACCTTCTTCTCAAAGTCGTAATCACAAAAAAACAGACCAGCTAATTGATATTCAACCGAACTATACACAAAACCCGACTAAAATCATCCGGCCTCAGTATTCCCTGGGCCGCGGGCAAAGAAAAAGGCCCCCACGCTCTCTCGCAGCGGCCCAAAGGGGACAACCTCCAATGTTGCGCGGGGGGTTAGCCCAACCGCCACCAGAGAAACACAACGAAAATCACCAGCACCAGCACCGGGCTTAGCACTGTTGCCCACAAGTCCCAACCGTGCAGTGGCCGGTCTGTCTCGCCTCGTTGTTCCAGCATCCAGGCAAACCAGTCGTCGCGGCTAAGAGCCCGGCGCAGTTCCTCCCGCTTCTTCCGTCCCGTCAGCCAGTCTATCATACCTCCCCCCCCTCTTTAGCCACGCGCCACATTTTCACCTTATGCTTGATGTCCTGATATTCCGCGCGCCCATCCAGACACGTCAAACATATACATAACGGTTATAGGTTTGCCATCGAGCTCAGTACATGCCTTCATCGTGTCATCTTCCTCTGCCGTCACATGCTCGCCAAATTGCAGGGTAAGCGCTACGTCCTCCAGCGTAATTCCACGCCGCTGCATCTGCATTCGGGCATGTCTGCTGAGTACAATGTCGGTTGACTGCATTTGATGCGCCGATCTTTAATAATTATGGACGATATCGTCCATAACGTCAAGTAGGTAGGTTGCGGCTGACCCAATTTCCCGCCGGCCCGCCAGGAGATGGAAATGCAGACGAACCAGCTTCCCAGCGACTACACCGCCCTTGCGCCCGACGGCTCCGAGATTCGTGAGCTGGTCAAGGTTGACGGAGGCAGCATGGTGCATTGCACGCTCCCTCAGGGCAAGACGTCGATTGCCGTGGCCCACAGGACCGTGGAGGAGGTCTGGTATGTATTGCATGGCCGGGGGCAGGTCTGGAGGGCACAGGATGGCCGGGAGTCCGTCGTCGACGTATCGCCGGGGACTGCGTTGACGATTCCCCTGCAGGCGTCGTTTCAGTTCAGGAACACCGGTGCGGAGGACCTCTGCTTCATCATCGTCACCATCCCGCCCTGGCCCGGCGAGGACGAGGCGTACCACGTAGAAGGGCGGTGGAGCGCCTCATAGCATAGAAACTATCTCGAAAACGTCTATCCAAAATGGACCATCCTTCGACAGGCTCAGGACAAACGGAAGATTACCCGCTCGTGGTGTCCGACTCTCCGATTTGAATATCGTCGGACTCTCCGACTCCTCAATATGTATATCTTCGGAGTCCGCCACTGCGGACCGCCGTTCGTGGTGAGCTTGTCGAACCATTCGTAGCAGTTCTTGGAT
>JADFKI010000242.1 GCA_022565015.1 Chloroflexota bacterium | reverse complement strand
TGGCTGTTCTTTAAGAACATTAGTGTGTAATTAGTGCTCATGCCGCTGATCCAAGCGCCAGGAGCCATTCCGGCAGAGGCAACGGTCTTAAAGTAAGGATCGTCTATGCCAGTGGTGGGTTCGTTTGGCGATGGCTGAACATTGAACATAACTCGCAAAAGAGCATAATCATTGATGAAAACGGAGTCACGATTCATAGGAGAATCAGGAATGAAGCTTAACAACTGCTCGTAAGGAGTTTCGCCTTTTGGGGGACTTGTTGAAACGTTTTTCTTCAGTCGTTTAGACCAGAGAGTTGCCCAATCTTTCTCTAGCTGCGGAACGTACGGACCATTCCCACTCCAGGTGTTAAGGGCCTGTTCAACATCATTCAATGAAAAAGAGTTCTGGCGTAACATGTCCTTGATGGCATCATATTCCGATTTCCTGAGTGTCTTGGCGGTTGCCTCAACTCCTGCGTCGCTGTCGACGTAATCCTTCACTCCTACGCTGTTAAAAATACTACTCCTATCCAGCAAGTCCCAAGTGGTGGCCAATGGGTTCCATTTGGCCGAAGTATCCTCCCAAGCGGCCCATTGTATAAGCGCGTCTATTGCAAACTCGCTGCGCGCAATTTCTAACTCATTCAGAACACCTTCAAAGAAAAGCGCCTGGTCTGGAGTCCCAACAGAATCAAGGGCGGAGGTCGAATTATTTGATTGAGGCTGATTGGACGGTCCCGCCTCAACGTCCGACACCTGAGGCGCATTATTGGGCGATGTTCCGCATGCTACCGACGCCATGATTGAAGCAAAGACGACCAAAACAAGGATTCTCGCCGCCATTTCGCACCTCCTGATAAGGCATGCTGTACGTTACCAACTTCATTTTGATTCCACCCGTAGGGTGCGTACAGCGTGCCGATAGTACCAATAGCCGCGGGACGATTCGCGGCAGGAAATAATGAGTTTGTCGCCACCAGGCTGCTCCTAAAGGGATAGGTGAGTGTGGGCTAAAACCTAGTGGGTAGGGGAGCGATTGTCAAGGAAGTTTTTCGCTTTGGGGTAGTGTGCTGACCAGACGTTTCCGGCGTCAACTTATTGCGGAAGAGACGCCGTAGGGCACCATAAGCGCTTCGACGGGTACCAGGCGCTTGTTTATGACATCAATGGCCAGGAGCATATCTTCCATAGTCAAGGCGCCCAACAGCACCGTGCCTTCCTCTCCGAAGACGACCGATGTGATTGACTCATGGCCATCGAAGCGCACGACTGCCACGCCGACGTCCCTCTGCTCAACCTCGTCGTTGGCCAGTCTGAACGGCACTCTACGCCTTGGCTCCACGCCTAATCTTCGCAAGGTCGACGCTGGTATGACGGTGAACGTCGCGCCGGAGTCCACGAGGGCTTCGACCTCCTCGAAGGTCTGACCTTGCTCGTCGCCAACCTGGATATTTACCGTAAAGGTTCCCATGCGGTCCTCCTACGGCAATTCTACCATCAGTCCCTTATTCCGGTATTCCGGCCTCGCGTTGTGTTGTAATTCCTCTGATAAAGGAATCTCGTAAGCGAATCGGCCTACAGGTGTAGGAATTCCGTCTGCTTTAAAGCGGGCCGAATGGTGATTGGTACGGGCAAAGGGAACCGTGTCCGGCTTCGGGTCGCCGACGATTCGAAAAAACTACTCATTGGGGATCGTGTAGTAGCTGACGGCGGCCCACAGCTTTATGGGGTCGCCGCTCCCGACTTCCGCAGCGTCGGTGGGGCCCGGCTCCCAGCTCAGCCGTATACCGTCACGGAACCAGAGCCCTGTTGGGAAATAGCGGTACTGAGCGTTCCAACCGTTCTCCCGGTGCACCGGATGGCCCTGGTACCGCCGCGCGTAGGACCCCGAAGACCAGCCCCAGCTCGATAGAAAGAAGTCCTCGGTGCCCGAGCTGTCGAATCCAGGTCTGTCGTCATCGCCGAAGCGGGCGACGACGTTCATCTCCACCCAACGAAATGACGACAAAGGGTCCGCCTGTACGGCGAGGTATATTGCATCGACGAACCCCTCGCCTTCAGGAACCGTCAGGAGCTCCACCGCGTTGCCGGCCTCGATCCGTCGCGCCTCTATGTGGCGCTCCGCGAAGCTGAATCTGGGCTCTCCCTCCGTGTACGGCGGGCCCGAGAGGTATTCGACCTGCCCGAATATGTCCGCTGCGTTGCTCTCATCGCCGTTTCGCAGCCGGACGACCACCGACTGCTCGAAGGGGATGTCCACGAACCGGTAGTAGCCGATGCGACCGTCTGGACGTTCGGCATCGCGCAGCACGAGGTAGTTGGTCACTCCAACGAAGTCGCTCTGCCAGCTATTGGCCAGCCCCTCACCCGCGGGCAGTCCTCTAGTGAAAAAGAAGTCCACGAGCTCCGAGTCGACGGCCGCATCGGTTGCGCCGTCAACGAAGATCGTAATGCGAGAGCTTTCGAGGCTCTCCGAGGATATTGCCAGGGAGCCCAGTATGACGTTGAGGGCGACGATTCGTCCGCCTCCGCCGTCTACCCTGAGCAGGTCGATCTCTCCGCCCGCCGGAAGGTTCGCTCGCTCGAAGGCCTGCGACTTCAGCTCCCGACCCGCAAACCGGGCAATTAGCTGCGATCTTGGTCCTTCGTACCGGAACGCCGCCAGGCCCGATGGCAATCGCCCGTTCGAGGTGGCCTGCTCGAGGGTCTCGGGTGGCCCCGTGGTTGCGTCTATGTTTTGCCTTGGGGAGCCGTCCCATACGATGAAGTTGTCGAACCGGTTCTCCGACGAGTCCCTGTTGAACAGGCCTACGCCCCGCGCGCCACTAAGGCTATCATCAATGGCCTCCAGGATGATGCGGCCGTTTACGCCAACCTGTACGATGTCGGCCTCGTCCAGGACGACCATGTTTCTGGGGTTTTTCTGGCCCCGCCAGGGGTAGTCGGTGCGCTTCAGCTCCTGGAACTTGCCGTCGACCTGCCGCGCCAATATCAAGTCCTCGCCGTCGGACCAGGCCATGAACCAGTTGAGCTCGTCCTCGTACCTGAAGGTGATGCCCACCTTGCCGCTCTGTCGGACCACGTCGGCCTGAATCCAGCGGTCGGCGCCGCCGGCCTCTATGACGATGCGAGAGTCTCCATCGACCCCAGACACCTCCACCACGCCGCCGTCCTTGACCTCCCATTCGCCCTGCATGGGACGCCACGTGTCCGACTGAAGGTAGCGAGACGGCGCCTGCCCGTGTAGCAACCCGTTGCCCTGAGAGAAGTCGTCGAAAAGTACCAGTCTCTCGTCTGATGCATCGGGCACCAGGGGTGAGGCCGGTATCTGTGATTCAGACGAGGGGGGCTTTGCACACGCGGCAAGGATTACGACGCCAAGAAGCGCCAACAGAACGCCGAAGCGCAATGGCTGGTCGGCAATGCGAGGTATGGATATACGCCGGAAACGCGATCTGCTTAGCAATGCAATCAGGACCCGTCGGACCAGTCGAAGGAGACAACGCCTTCCGCGCCGGGCACCTGCACCAGTCCTGAGCCGTCCGCCTGAACGAGGAAGATACGCTCGTCGGCCAGGAAGGCAACGAAACGGTCATCGGGCGACCAGCGAGGGCGGGACTGTTTCGACTCGCCGGACGTGAGCAGCTTCCTGGAACCGGCGACGTCCACCATGGCGATGCCCTCGGGCGATGCATATACGATCCTGTCTCCACTATTGGAAAGGTCTGCGTTGTCTTCCACGGGTGCGTTCACGTCGTCGGTGAGCTCCTTGACCCCGTCGTCATACAGAAAGACTCGACCCACTGCGTCATCATTGCTTTCGGTCCCGTACACGAATGACTTGCCGTCCGGCCTCCACTGGAACCGGAACGGCTGCCCGCTTCGAAGCGTCGCGCCCGAGTCCAGAAGGGCTATATCGCGGTCTGTCCCCGCTACGAAGTTCCCCCCATATTCGTAGGTATCGTCGTCCTCCCTGAAGGGCTTGACCATGCCTATGTAGTAATCCACGCCTCGCTCAAAATGGACGAATAGGAGCCTGTTATCGCGGGGCGAGAGCATCGGGCTCTTGTCCACGGTGTCGGCGACGCTCTCCAGTATCTTTTTAGACTTCTTGCTTCTGAGTTCCAGCGAGTAGATGCCGTCGAAGGGAAGCGAATACAGGACTCTATCGCTGTCGGGGGACCAGGAAAGGTCTTCCGTTGTCTCTATCCTGGCCAGAAACCTCGGCGCTGATTTTTCTTCCAGCTCGACGACCCGCCAGGCCAGTCGAGGCGCGCTCCCCACGATCTTGGACTCCTGATATGCCAGCCTGATGCCGTCTGGAGACCACACCAGCGACCCGTCCAGGTAAGCGTTGGAAGCGACACTCCTCATCGACGTCCCATCGGGCTTCATCGTCCAGAGTCTACCATCGCCGGTTACGAAAGCAATCCTTCCAACGACAGCCTCCGGTGGGACCTCTGCGGGAACAACCGTCGCGGTCGCCGTTGGAACGAACGTCGCGGTCGCGGTTGCGGCAGGAAGCTCCGTTGGCGAAGGGACCGCGGTCTGCGTGGGCTCTCGCGTCTCCGTGGCCGTTGGCGCCGGGGTGGGACTCGGCGTCGCTGTCCGTTCAGACGTGGGGGCGACGAGAGGCATTTTTGTGACGGTAGGAGCGAGCGTTGGGACAGGGGTATGCGTCTGAGTCACGGTCGGCGTGGGCGTTCGAGATGCCGTCAGAGTTGGAATCGGGGTATCTACCGCTATCGGCGTTTTGGTGGGTGTCTGCCGCTCGAGGGAGACCACGGTGACGACGGGAGGCACGAATGGCGCCGTCGCTCCGCAGGCGGGCCCCGCAACGGCAATGGCTATCCCCAGCCCCGCCAACGTAAGTGAAGACCTGGACGTTCGAAACATTGCACTCCACCCATATAAGGTGGTAACCCAATTCACATGACGGTTAACATACCTGAGCTTCTTTGCCTATCCTTAGAAACTATCTCGGAACGGGTCAGGGGGAGCCCAGAGGGGGTGTGCCCCATTTGGCCCCGATACATCGGGGGGGATGTGCCCCCAGTACAAGAACACACCGTGTGGGTGGGTAAATGGCATATACATTTTGAGATAATCTCTTAGCTCTCTGTTTTGCTCTTTTCTTGGTGCCAATGGGCTATCGGGCTTCAGAATACCTTTGCACCCAGTCCCAGAAAAAAGTCGCCCTCCGCTGGTGGCCATCCAGGCCGGGGTCGATGACGCAGCGGCAGCTTCGGGTATATGAGCCTATGACCTGCAGGTCTGTTCTGCCGCCGCCCCATCGCCACGGTGAGCCGTCGGCCGACCTGAAGGCGCCCTGCGCCAGCTCTCGCGTCACCGGGACCGCATGGCGAAATCGCCTAGAGCTGCTAGACCCGCCGAACACCCAGAAACGGTCCCAGAGGTCTGGGTCCGACAGACCCCGCCTGATATGGGCGTTGGCCCCGAAGCGGGCCGTCTCCCCGGCTGATGGACGTGCTCGAACGTCCCTGAGCACATCCTCGATTTCCAGGAAACCTAAGAGCTAGAAGCCGTGGTCTCCCGTTGACGA
>JADFKI010000241.1 GCA_022565015.1 Chloroflexota bacterium | reverse complement strand
GGTGTTTACCCGACGAATCGAAGACCCAGCAGCCGCCGGGCCCTGTGCAGTACACACGGCCTTCGACATCCACCTTCATGCCGTCGGGAACGCCGTCCGTCTCGTCCGACGACATATCGGCAAACCTGCGGCCGTTGGAGACGCTGCCGTCGGCATGGACGTCGTAGGCCATGATGTACTGGCCCTCTCGGGTATTCGCTACGTAAAGGAGGCTCTCGTCTGGAGAGAAGACGAGGCCGTTGGGATATTCGAAGTCGGTGATGACGGGTGACACGGAGCCGTCGGGCGCTATGCGAAATATTCCGGGGAAGCCTATCTCGCGGTCCTGCGGCTCGATGCGACCCTGAGGGTCGGTGAAGTAGAGACTGCCGTCGCTTCTACCAACGACGTCGTTGGGTCGATTCAGCCGTTTGCCTTCCCAGCGTTCTACCAGCGGCGTGATGCTGCCGTCGGGCTCCATTCGCGTGATTCGGCGCTCGTCGCCCTCGCACATGACGACGCGGCCCTGGCTATCGAAGGTCTGGCCGTTGGTGCCGCCGCTGCCGTCTCGGACTACCTCGGGCTTGTCGCCGGGAACGATCTTGTAGGTTAGAGGTGGGTCGTGGCGCAGGTCAACGAAAAACAGGTAGCCCGCCGGGTGCCATAGCGGCCCCTCCGTGAACGCGAAGCCCGTCGCCAGGGTCGTGACCTCGGTGGACTCCAGGATGTCTGCTAAGTCGCTGTTCATGGATGCTCCTTTGTAAGATATACCTCATCCCGGCCTGACCAGGGCGCTCCTAATCCTGGCATCGAATTGAAACGACGCGGGGAGAGGTCACGCCTTCCAGCCGACAGCCTCAAAGTTGGAATAGGCCCACAAAGCATCTGGATGGCGGCCCCATGACCGTGATGCCTTTGCGAATCCTCTTAATTCTTCAGCATCGGCGTAGCCATGCTCTTGTGCCCGTTCCGTGAACTGGGGCAACTCCGCGTACCGAGCAAAGAATTCACCTATGTTTTCCACCCCGCCGAAATGCTCCGCGTTTTCAAAATTTCCGTACATGTTGTACGAGGCAGTTGTCTGCACCCTATTGAAACCGGCAGCTCGCAGCATAGCCGCAAGCCGCCTACCCAGTCTCGGGTCGCCGCCGTTCAATCGCCATACCTGTTCCCGTACCTTGAAAAAATTTAAGACGGCTTCGTCGTGAGGACTGATAACAACGCCTCCCCAGTCGCTGTCACGCACGCCTATGACGCCTCCGGTCCTCAAGACTCGGAGCATTTCAGACAGGGCCTTGTCA
Organism: Chloroflexota bacterium; assembly: GCA_022565015.1. GTDB lineage: Bacteria > Chloroflexota > Dehalococcoidia > Lucifugimonadales > JADFKI01 > JADFKI01. The sequence continues at coordinate 4,334 of JADFKI010000241.1, read as the reverse complement.
GGCTCAACGAGATGTTCCAGGAGCGTATGGGCAAAAACGGCGTCGAATGTTGAGTCGGCAAAGGGAAGTTGATAAGAGTTTGCAACTTCAAATCTGACGTTGGCGACTCCTTGCTCTGATGCGATAGTCGTCGCACGTTCGATCTCGCCGGCCCCTATGTCTATGCCTACGACTTCGCCGGGAGCTAACGCTTCGGCCAGCCCGAGGGTAATCGTACCCGGCCCGCAGCCGCAGTCCAGCAGACTCATGCCCGACCGAAGGTGGGGAAGAAAAAAGCCGGCCTGACGACCAGCCGACCTGGTCGCCATGACTTGCGAAGCAACGCCGTAGCCGTGAGTGTACCGTTCTTGGTTCGCTTCGGTCTGTGGCTCGTCGGCCATAAGTCACCTTCCGTGTCAGGGTCTACCTCACCTCGACCTGATGAATGCGAAGCCTTTCAAACCTATGCCCTTTTCCGTTCAAAGAGAGGGGAGGCCTCAACCCTGCGGGCCAATCCTACCACAGCAATCGTAAGGAACAACCTCTTTTCTGCGTTGCGGGCACCCCGTCTTTGTTGCACGGGCCACGCATCGGCGGTACACTCACGGGAACCCGTATAACCTGTGTAAGGAAAGAGAAATGTCTGTAAGAATTGGAATCGGGTTCGGTGGCTGGCCATTTCCCGACGCCGACCCTCAGCACCTGTGGCGCTACGTCGATGCCTGCGAGGAGCTCGACGTCGACTCGTTGTGGCTCAGCGACCGAATCGTGTCTTCGACCCTCAACATGGAGCCCATCGTTGCGCTGTCCTTCATCGCTGGTCGGACCGAGAAGCTAAAGGTCGGGACCAGCGTGCTTGCCGTGCCCCTTCGCAACCCCACCATTCTGGCCAAGGAGATCGCCACGCTGGACTTTCTGTCAGGCGGCAGGTCGCTTCCGGCTATCGGGCTGGGCACCGAGGACGAGACGGAGTACGAGGCCTGCGGTACGAAGCGCTCGGTGCGCGTCAGCCGAACGGAGGAGGCCGTGGAGGTCATGCGTCTTCTGTGGAAGGAGGACAACGTCACCTACCACGGCAAGCACTTCACGCTGAACAACGTGACGATTCAACCCAAGCCCGTGTTCCCTCCCGACGGACTGCCGCCCATATGGATTGGCGGCCGCAGCGAGGCCGCAATGCGGCGCACGGCACGCATCGGCGACGGCTGGCTGGTGTCTCAGGCAACGCCTGAGGAGGTTGGCGAGGGAGTGAAGAAGATCAAGACGTGGGCCGATGAGTACGGCAACGACATCGAGGACGACCACTACGGCGCCCTGTTCGCCTTTTGCTTCGCCGATTCGCGGGAGGAGGCGGAGCGCATCGCCGCGCCGTACATGCTGCGCCGGCGTGAGGATGTCGACTACAACTCGTTTTCCGCTTTTGGCAGGCCGGAGGACTTCATCGAGCTGGTGGACCGGTTCGTGGAAGCCGGTGCGGACAAGTTCGTGGTCCGTCCGGCGTGCCCTCCGGAGATGATGCAGGAGCAGCTGGAAATCCTCGGCCGCGAGATCGTGCCGCGCTACCATCCCGTTAGCGACGTGTAGGGGGTAAAGCCCCGTCTCCCTTTGACGGGAGAAGGTTGGGATGAGGGTGTCCGGCGTGCGCGCCGATGTCCCTTCTCCCTTCGTGGGAGAAGGCTAGGATGGGGAAAGAAGCTTCGGAAATGACAAACGCCCCCTCCCTCTAGCTCCCTCCCACGAGGGGAGGGAGGATATGCCTCACTTGATAGAAAACCAAAAAGCTAACGAGCAAAACGTTCCGGCGCTGTCTTTGGAACAAGGAAAACCCCTTCTCCCTTTGACGGGAGAAGGTTGGGATGAGGGTGAATCGTCGCCCTCTGACTCTAGCCCCCTTCCACAGGAGGAGGGAGAATTATTCCAAGGGAGCTGTTGACGGATTCTGTGGTCGGGCAGAATTAAATGCTGATTGACGGCAATACGTTCTACATTGACAACGTTGAATTAGCGTTACTACCTGATGGGCTCTCTGATATTCTCATATCGGGGCCCGCCGAACAGCCCTCCGAATGCCGGTGTTTGTCTTGCTCTACCACGCCCAAAGGCCCTACAATGCTATGCGCCGACAACAGGAGCCCTTACCCGCTGCCTGTGGGCTAAAGCATTAATGCGGATATCGACGCACTCAGAGCCAATTAAGAGTAGGCGCGAGGCTTATGGAGAAGTCCGATGTATTCCATTGACCTGTCAGGAAAGAAGGCCGTCGTCTTCGGCGTCGCCAATCACCGCAGCATAGCCTGGGCGATCGCTCGGATACTGCACGAGGCCGGGGCGGGCATCGCGATAGCCTATCAGAACGAACGGCTACGTGGCGGCGTCGCCAAGCTCGTGGAGCCCTGGGGTGACACCATGCTCGTAGAGTGCGACGTCAGCTCAGACGAGAACGTCGCTGTTGCCTTCGAGAAGATCGGTGAAGCCTTCGGCAGCATCGACATCATCGTTCACAGCATCGCCTTCGCCAATCGCGACGACCTCGGCGGCAAGTTCATGCTGACCGAGCGCGAGGGCTTCAGGCTGGCTCTGGACATCAGCGCCTATTCGCTTGTCTCGATAGCGCGACACGCCTCGCCGCTCATGATCGAAAACGGCGGCAGCATAATAACATTGACCTTTCAGGCCGCGAATCGAGTCTTCCCAGGGTATAACATTATGGGAACGGCGAAGGCCGCGCTGGAGAACGAGGTACGGCAGCTTGCATCCGATTTTGGCGAAGACAACGTCCGCGTGAACGCCATATCCGCCGGTCCGTTGGACACGCTGTCGTCGCGAGTGATCAGTGACTACCGGGACATGAAGAGGATACACGCCGAGCGGTCTCCCATGAAGCGCAACATCACGGCCGAAGAGGTGGCCAAGACGGCTCTTTACCTGTGCAGCGACCTCTCCAGCGGGGTCACGGGCGAGATCATCCACGTCGACACCGGCTACAGCATCATGGGGATCTAGCGACCCAAACCCAAGCCTACCTCGCCAAAGAGTTACTTGAGGCCGGCGTCGAAACAGCGATATTCAACGGCCGATTGAACCGGCGTGACAAAGAAGCGGCGGTAAAGGCGTTCGCGGGACCGGCGAGGGTGCTGCTCTCGACCGAGTCTGGGGGCGAAGGACGAAATCTTCAATTCTGCCGCGCTCTGCTCAACTATGATCTCCCCTGGAACCCGATGCGCATCGAACAACGCATCGGACGGCTGAGCCGCATCGGTCAGGAGTGCGAAGTCCTCGTGTTCAACTTCTCCGCGGTCGGCACCCTCGAGGCGTCCATACTCGAACTCCTCGACGCGAAGATCAACCTGTTCGAGCTCGTCGTGGGCGAAGTCGGAATGATCCTCGGTCGAGTCGAGGAGCACCGCCCGTTCGAGGAGATCGTGTTCGAGAACTGGATCACCGCCGAGACGGACGACGTGTTCGAGCGGCGGATGGGTGATCTCGGCGACCGGCTCGCAAGTGCGCGGGAAGAACACCGCCGCACAGTCGAGATCGAGGACAACTTATTCGGTGACCGTTTTCAGAGCGCGGGGGAAGCGGACTGAATGGAGCACACTCTCACCATCAGGAATTACATTCTGACAACCATTTTGGCCCATGGGGGCGATTGGGAAGAAGTGGAAGACGCCCTGTTCGAGGCGTTGCTGCCGCGAAACCTTGCGGCCAAGTTGAACGTTTCTGCCGAAACGTGGCGATTCACCTTCGATCCGGAAGTAAAAGCGGAAGAGCCGGACGCTGACTTGATGGTCTTCGGCAATCCGATCCTCGACCGTCTTCTGGATTTCGGTGTCGAGAAGGGCGGGGTTTCGGAAGTTTACATCAGCGGGATGTATCTGGATGACCCAAGAATTCCTACGCAAGTAGAAAGAGCGATCACTGTTGCTGGTGCGGATCTAGCTTTAGGTGATGCCCGCCCGTGCAACGTCCGTTTCGCCCGTTTCCTTTTTCAGATTACGTTCCTGACCGACGTGCGTGAGGAGGAACTTCGCAGCGTAACGGTGAACCTGGCCACGGGCGAATTAGAGCGCCGCTTGGAGACGGTGCTCCCGGATATCACGCTGGCGCCCTTTCCCCAGCAGGGAATTCCGGATGCGCCGACGATTTCGGTCGTTGATGCTTACTTGACGGCTCGCATCGAAATTCTGCGCCAGATGACTTCGCCTTACCGCGAACTGATTCGAGCGCTCAAGCGAAGACAGAGGGAAGAGAAGCGCCGCATTCAGGCATTTCACGAAGGTTACCGGGATGAGCAGGAATTGCTCAAGGAACGATACGGAAAGTATCCCGAGCGTGTTGCGGTGATCGACGCGAAG
>JADFKI010000024.1 GCA_022565015.1 Chloroflexota bacterium | reverse complement strand
CGAAGGGACCTCCGCCCACCATATCATCTAACGGAGTAAAGGACCCCGGAGGCTTGAATTCCAGGGTCGTGCCCAAGGCATCTCCGACCGCCAGGCCAAGTAGACAGCCGCGATAGCGCTCGAGTTGGTTCATGACTATTCGCCTTTCAGACCAGGGCCAATATCCTGGCGGGGTTCTCGATCACGGCCTTGCGGATGGTCTCCTGGGTGAACCCCTTTCGCCGCATTCTGGGAACGATGTTTTGGACGATGTGTCCGTAGCCGTGGCCGCCGTACTTCACCAGCCGGTGCTTGGTGCAGATGTCCTGGGCCATCAGCACCCTATCGTCGAAGCCTCGATCGACAACGTGCCTGATGAAGTCCAGCCGCTGTGCGTCCGAGGGCATATCGAAGTCGGACAGCGGATAGTGGGACGACTCGTTGCCGAAGAGGTCCCACTCCAGGTAGCAGCCGCTTTCGGCCAGCCTCAAGAGGACGTCGAGATCGGTGATGGTCCGGTCGAGATGCCCGATTATGGTGCGTTCAATGTCCGCGCCCGCCTCGGCCAGCACCTCGATTATTTCTTGAGGGGCCGCCTCGTCGCGCCCGGGGTGTATGAGTATCGCCGCGCCGGACTCTCGTTGCGCGCGTGCCGAAGCCCTCAGCACCTTGCGTTCGTTGTCCGTAAGTGGCCACGTGCACCCAATCTCGCCGATTACGCCCGCCCTGACACTGGTGTCGTCCACGCCGTCGCGGACCTCGCCCGTTATCTGCGCCGCGATCTCGTCCTCGGTCTTTGAGTCCATGTCGTCAGGGTGGACAGCGCCCACGTAGTACCCTGCTCCCATCACGATGTTTACGCCTGTCGCCTGGGCGATCCTCACGAGGGCCCGAGGGTCTCTGCCTATGCCGATGGTCGTTGCGTCGACGATAGATCCGCCGCCGAGCTCCCTGTACATCGCGACCTCGGCTATGGCAGCCTCTTCGTCCAGCACAAGCAAATTGTTGAGATTCGAGTAGTGGTTGTGACGTATCCAGCCCATGTTTTCCAGCGTAAGAGGCACATTGGTCATGTCGGTCTCCGGCGCCACTACGGGCGGTCGGAGCATTAACGAGAAGTCGATTAGCAGGTGCTCGTGCGTGGAGGTGACGCCGAGGTCTTTGGGGTCGACAAGTCCGAGTACCGTCTGCACCTTGCCTGGTATCGGGTCTTGACTCAAGTTCACACCCCCATTGGAGCTCCCGACATCGCATGGGGGGCTACCGAGAAGAGGCTAGCATCGCCCGTGTCAGCGGTCAAGGGAGGCACGGCTTGGGCCAATGACGGACGACTGAGTCGGCGGGTCCGGGGCTCTCAGACCATTTTGCGGAAGTGAGGGTAAGCGAACGCGAAGACCACCGTCGCCACGGCAAGCACCAGGCCGCTCAGGGTCAGCGCGTTTGGCGTTCCGATAACCTCCGCAAGGGAGCCGAAGGGCAGGGCTCCTATGGGCATCAAGCCGAAGGTCATCATGGCGATGCTCATGACGCGGCCGCGCATTTCAGGCGCGGCATAGAGCTGAGTCAGGGTCATGTTCAGCGACATGTACACGGAGCTCAGCAGGCCTATCAATAGTAGGAAGGGCGTGGCGATAACATAAGAGGGCGACTGTGACAGGGCCATCAACGCAAGGCCCCACAGTGTTGAGTTCACAAGGAGAAGGGCGCCGCGCCTGTTGAACTTTTTTACGGACGCCAGGCCCAGCGTGCCTACCAATGCGCCTATGCCCATGAGCATCATGAGAATGCCCAGGTCCGTGGACCTGACGTTGAGCGCCTCGCGTCCCCATGCGGGGAGCAGGGCAAACAGCGTGAAGCCGAAGAGGGATGGAATGAACGCCATGATTACCAGACCACGGAGAGTCGCATCGCTCCACACGTACTTCAGCCCTTCCTGGATGTCCCCGGTGAGGCTCTTCTTCTTGCCGTTGCCGGGTACGCTCGTCACGTTGAGCCGCAATACGGAGAAGGCGGAGATCACATATACGATCGACACGAGATAGAACACACCGGACGTGTCGATGAATATGATGAGGAATCCGGCGAGCGCAGGCCCGATTATTCGTGTCAGGTTCATCGCCGAGTTGTTCAGCGCCACGGCGTTCATCAGCTTGTCATCGGGCACGATCTCGGAGATTATCGACTGACGGCTAGGCATGTTGATGGCCATCATGGAGCCGTTCACGAAGCCGATAGCCAGGACGGCCCCCAGCCAGATGGTGCCGCTGGCGTCCATCATCGCCATCAAGAAAGTCAGGAGGGCGTTGCCGATCTGGCTTCCAAATATCAGGTACTTTTTTGGCACCCTATCGGCCAGGGCGCCGCCGATGAGCGACATGAATGTCATCGGCGCGGCAAAGGACACCATGACCAGCGTGAGCGCAAACGGCGAGTCGTCTTCCAGTCGAAGGACCAGCCAACCCCTGGTGATCATCTGCATGTTCATCGCCATAAACGATGCAAAGGAGCCCACCCAGATCCAGCGGAAGTCGCGGACCTGAAGGGTCTCGTATATAGGGGACCTCTTGAACGACTCCAGTAAGGGATACTTCGCCGTTCTCAGAGCCTCTAGGACCGCTGACGGTCTGGCCGTGGTCTGGGCCAATTCGGCTCCTTATAGAGACGTCAGGCTAAGGGTTTGGCTGCCGCTATGGTAGGTAGCCAATGATACGTCGCGCAAAACAATTCAGGCAATGTATTGCAGTATATCACCTGATACGATGCCCTGGACGCGGCGCCGGGTTTTGTATCAAACGCAGGCGTATCCGAGGCGACCCGGATGTGCTTACGGGCGCCGGAAGGACGGTTCGAGGGTTAAATGGATTGCGGGGAACTCCGGCTCGGGCGAGTATGTTGGTTGCATGGGGACGAAGGTAGGGTACGAAGGAAGCGTCGGCGCTCGATCTATTCGTCGTATTGACACTCCGACGTAATTGACCTTACGCTAGGGGGCAGACTAAGGGCGGAAACCATTAAGGGGAAGAAAGATGGCTACAATCGGAGACCCGGGCATTCAGGTGGTGTTGGACAACATCGAGACGGTCGTGGCGTCCGAGGGCGGCACGCTGGAGACGGCTGAGCTGCGCGACGGAAGGCTCACGGTGAAGTACAGGCCCGGCGTCAACGAGGAGTGCCCTGAATGCGTCCCCGACCACGACCTCGTGCGCCAGATGTTCGACACGTCGCTGAAGATATACGCCCCCCACGTGAAGGACCTGGACCTGCTCTAAGGCCCTGGCCTCTTCACAACCGGGTCAGTCCTCTCCCTCGCGTGCGGGGGAGAGCTAGAGAAGGGGGTGAGACGCACCGCCCTCTCCGAAGAATCGGTCCGTGGGGACGGACTCCGATCTGATTCAGACGAAGGAATCGGAGAGTCCGAAGATATTCCGATTAAGGAGTCGGACACCTCACTCCTCTCCCTCAGGGAGAGGGGGTAAAGCCCTCCACTTCAGACTTATTTCTCTAGAGCAGCTCCACGTATTTCAACCCCGAGCCGGTGTCGAGGATGAGGATTGACTCATCGGGCTGAGGGACGCCGGCCATTCCTCGTCCACTTGTGTGACTCAATAAGAAGATCGTGACGCTTCACTCTTCTTAATCTCTGCGAAGATCGAACTCAGACGAGTTTACAGTGTAACGCCGCCGCCGCGAGCCTCTATTACGCGACAAACCTCCATTCAAGGAGACGCGAGGGGATGGTCGTCAGGATTGCCGGGGAAGGTGCGAGCCGTGACCTCTTCGATATTCGAGTATCCATCGCCGTCCGAGTCCAGCTCCTCGATAGTCTTGATCATGACCTGTAGCTGTTCCATGGCCTCTGCCGCGGTTAGCTTTTTCCCCTCGAAGGCCGGCTTCAAGTCATAGCCATAGGCGTTTGTGACCTTTCTACTTGTGTGACAGGTCTCGCAGGTGTCCAACCTGCTGCCTTCTGTGCCGTACACTAGATTAAAGGTATCGAGGGCAAGGCCGGAGTGTGGGTCGAATATACCCAGGAAATAGGCTGCGCCCAAGATTCCCGTGGCAGCTACTACAAGCACGAGGGCGCCGACTATATAGACGGGACGTCTGGCTAACCTCATAGGACACCCCTATGTCTCCGGAGCCATAAAATAGCCGTCTGTTCCCTAGCGGTGGGTATCACCCTAATTATCCGGAATAATACCACAGCTATGGATATCATCGGAACCACGAAGGTTTACCAAAGGAGGATTCCGAAAAAACGGACACTCTGGTAAAACATACTCTGCCAACAATACGCGACCTATGACCCATTCAGAGACGGAACCGCAGCACCACGACGCTCCCCACTATGAAAGCAGCTCCAGGTACTTCAACCCCGAACCCGTGTTGAGGATGAGAATCTTCTCGTCGGGCTGCAGGACGCCATCGGCCAGCAGCCTGTTCAGCGCGGCCACGGTCGCGGCACCCTCGGGGCAGATGAACATGCCCTCCAGCGTCGCCACCGTCCTCATGTAGGGCACTAGCTGGTCGTCGGATACCGTCAGCGCGCCGCCCCCGCTTTCGCGCAGGGCCTGGAGTATGAGGTAGTCGCCGATGGCCGCCGGAACGCGAATGCCCGCCGCGATGGTGTCGGCGTTCTCCCAGGGCTCGGCGAACTCGGCGCCCTCGTGGAACGCACGCACGATGGGGGCGCAACCCTCGGCCTGGACGCAAAACATCTTTGGACGCTTGCCGTCGATCCAGCCCATCTCCTCCATCTCCTGGAACGCCTTCCACATGCCGACGATGCCCGTGCCGCCGCCCGTGGGATACAGTATGGCATCGGGAAGGGTCCAGCCCATCTGCTCCGCTATCTCGTAGCCCATCGTCTTCTTGCCCTCGACGCGGTACGGCTCCTGGAGCGTCGAGACGTCGAACAGGTCAAGCTCCGCCGCCTTCTCCCGCGACTCGCGGCCCGCATCGTTGATAAGGCCGTCGACCAGGGTCAGGTGGCCTCCGGTGATGTCGACCTCTACTTGGTTGGCCTTGGGCGCGTCCCTGGGCATGAAGACGTAGCCCTCCATGCCGCCCTTGGCCGTGTAGGCGGTCATCGCTCCGGCGGCGTTTCCCGCGGAAGGCATCGTTATCTTCGTGATGCCGAGCTCCTTGGCCTTGGAGATGGCGGCGCTCAGGCCTCGCGCCTTGAAGGACGCCGTCGGGTTTAGGCCCTCGTCCTTGATGTACAGAGACGTGCAACCCATCTCCTTCGCCAGCCGTTCCGCCTTGAATATGGGCGTGAAGCCCTCGCCCAGCGTTATCACGTTCGCCTCGTCGCGGACGGGCATGACCTCGAAGTAGCGCCACATGTTGGATGGCCGGTCCCTGAGCATATCCTTCGTTAGCGCCTTGCTCGCGGCCGCGAGGTCGTACCTGGGGTACAGCACCTTGTTGCACTCCGAGCAGGTGCGGTGCCGCTCGTCGGCCGAATATGTTGCGTGGCAGTAGGTGCATTCGAGATGGGTCAGATAGCTCTTCATTGCTCCTCCTGGAGTGGGGTTTCAGGGTCCGGGGTCTGCGGATAAGGTCTGGCGAGCAGCGCCCTATAATCCCGTACAGATGGTAGCACAGGCTGGTGCGCACCGGCATCGTTGCATAATGGTGGTGGCCCGATATAATACTACCCGCCAGGTTAAATTCAGAGTAAGAGGTGATTGGTAAAACATGGTCACTCCTATCGAACAGCGATTCATCGACCTTCATCCCGGCTCCGCCGAACGTCACGAAAAAGCCAGGGACCTGTTTCCGGACGGAGTGACCCACGACGCGCGAAGACAGAAGCCATTCCAGCTTTATTACACGCACGCCGAAGGCGCGGCCAAATGGGACGTCGACGGCAACAAGATTCTCGACTACTTCCCGGGCCACGGTGCCTTAATGCTGGGGCATTCCCACCCGGACATCGTCAAGGCCGTGCAGGACCAGATGGCTAAGGGAACTCACTTCGCGGGCTCGACCGAGATGGAGATACGGTGGGGCGAGCTCGTGAGAGAGCTCATTCCCAGCGCCGAAAAAGTCCGCTTCCACAGTTCGGGCACCGAGGCCGACATGATGGCCATCCGCATGGCCCGCGCATACACCGGCAAGAACAAGATCATCAAGTTCGAGGACCACTTCCACGGTTGGAATGACTACCTCGTCGCGGGCAGTGAAGGCCTCGGCGGAATACCGAAGGCGACGCTCGATACGATGGTCCTGCTTCCCATAAACGACATTTCCGTCGTCGAGAAGGCGCTGCAAAACGACGACGACATCGCGGGTATAATCCTGGAGCCCACAGGCGCTCACATGGGCGCGATTCCGATACTGCCAAGCTTCCTCCAGGAGCTTCGAGACGTTACAGAGCGCTACGGCGTCGTGCTTATCTTCGACGAGGTCGTGACGGGCTTTCGAACGTCCAAGGGCGGCGCCCAGGAACTCTACGGCATCACCCCCGACGTGACGACCCTGGCGAAGATCCTCGGAGGCGGCCTTCCCGGCGGAGCCGTCTGCGGCAAGGCCGACATCATAAACATGATCGAGACCACGGACGATCCGGAGTGGAACAGCACGCGACGAATCTCCCATAACGGCACGTTCAACGCCAACCCGCTATCCGCTGCGGCCGGCATCAAGATGCTGGAGCTGGTCTCCACCACGCCTGTGAACGACACCGCAAACGCGCGCGCCGCCCAGCTCAAGGACGGCCTGAACGATCTGCTGAGCAAGATGGAGATTCCGGGATGCTGCAACGGCGTCGCGTCGCTGCTCTTCCTGTCGATGGGGCTTGACCACGAGTGCGACAAGGAGATATGCATCATTTCTCCCGAGGACAGAAAGAAGGCCACGGACCCCGCCCGCAATCAGCAGCTGAACCTCGCCATGCAAAACCACGGCGTACAGGCTTCCACTCGATTCATCCTGACTGCGGCCCACACAGAAGAGGACATCAACTACACGATCGACGCCTTCGAGAAGGGCCTGACCGAGGTCCGGGAGCAGGGATTGATCTGATGCGGCGTGTCAGACTGTATTAATGGAGACCCGGGGGCCCCGACATGTATGGGCCCCTACGCAACTGTGAGAATCCGCGAGAGGGCTCTATGACTGCTCAGAAGGCAATTTACGACGTCGTGATCATCGGTGGTGGAGTCGCAGGACTCACTGCGGGCATGTATGCATGCAGGGCCGGCCTCAAGACGGTGCTGCTGGAGCGCATGATGACCGGCGGGCAGATCATCAACGCCGAGAAGATCGAGAACTTCCCCGGCTTTCCCGAGGGCATTTCGGGCGCGGAGATCGGGCCTCTTCTGCAGGAGCAGGCGACGCGCCACGGTCTGGACATTCAGCTTGCGGAGGTGGAGAGCCTCAAGCTGTCGAACTCGCACTGGGTCGTTGGCTCTTACTCCGGCGAGTACGAGGCCAAGGCCGTGATTATCGCCGGGGGCTCAACGCTCAGGAAGCTCGGTGTGCCCGGCGAAGAAGAGATGCACGGCGCGGGCGTCTCTTATTGCGCTACGTGTGACGGCGCTTTCTTCATGGGGCAGGTCGTCGGCGTAGCAGGCGGTGGGGACTCCGCCCTGGACGAGGCGCTGGTTTTGACGGAGTTCGCCTCCAAGGTAATCATCTTCTGCAGGGATGCAAGATTCGGCGGCGAGAAGGTCCTTCAGGACAGGGTGTTCTCCAATCCCAAGATCGAGATCAGGTGGGACACGACGATCGACGCCATTTTGGGCGAAGGTGGCGTCGCCGGCGTTAGCATAACGGAGACGAAGTCCGGGGAGACCTCGCGCGTCGACCTGGCCGGCATCTTCATTTATGTTGGCCTTGAGCCCAATAGCCAATACCTGGACAAGGTGCTGTCACTGGACGGCGGTGGCCACATCCCTACCGACTTGTGGATGGAGACGCCCGTGCCGGGTCTGTTCGCGGCGGGCGACATCCGCCAGAGCTCAGCGGCACAGCTCGCGAGCTCGGCGGGGGACGGCGCGACCGCTGCCATCGCCGCGCGCCGTTACATCGAAGGTCGAGAGTGGTGATCTCCGGGGCAGGACCTAAACTGGAGCCAGGTGGTTATTCTAGAGACTGCGATTATTAGCCCGCACTTTTATGTGAAAATGATACTTGCGCGATTCGGGAGCCCTCAATGGCCGTGAATACCGGGAAGCAGATCATTTCGCTTGTGAAGGAACACGAAGGAGAGATCGGCTCCTTTGGCGTGAAGAGGCTTGCCCTGTTTGGCTCATTTATTCGAGGGGAGCAGACTGATTCCAGTGACATCGACATATTAGTTGAATTCCACCCCGGCCGTAAGACATTCGAATCTCTTATGCGTCTGGCTTCCTTCCTGGAAGGCATATTCGATAGGCGAGTTGATCTGGTTACGAGCGAGGCTCTGAGCCCATATATTCGACCCTACGTTTTGGAAGAGGCGGAATTTGTCAATATCAGTTCTTCCTTATCTCCGTCACATTCTGAAAGAGACCCGGTTTCTGATTGAGTTCTCTGCGGGAATAGAGAATGACGCCTTCTTGCAAGACGAAGTCCTGCAGCGGGCTTTTGTTCGCAGTCTGGAAATTATCGGAGAAGCGGCGAGGCATGTCCCCGACGAATTCAGGCGGAGCCGTGACGAGGTACGCTGGGCGAATATGGTTGGAATGCGCGACAGACTGGTTCACGGCTATTTTGGAATTGACTATGAAATCGTATGGGACGTCATCACTAACATCATCCCTGATCTTCGCCGCGACATTGAACGCCTGATTCAAAGCGAGACCAACGAATAATTTGCGAAGTCTATTCGCGGGGTAGGTCCATGGATTTTCGATTTACGCGTGAACAGGAGGCCTTTCGGCTCGAGGTGCGTGAGTTCTTCAAGAGCGCACTGGGCGAAGGCTGGGGCGGTATCGACCCCGACTCCTATTTCCAGGACGACAACTGGCGGCTCATAAGGGGCCTCACGGAGAAGCTGGTCGAGAAGAACTGGCTCACTCTCGCTTGGCCCGAGGAGTACGGCGGGCAGGGCCGACCACACATGGAGCAGATGATCTACAACGAGGAGACGGCGTATTTCAGGGCTCCCGTACGAGATACCAGCATGGGCACCCACATGGTCGGGCCGACCATCATGCTCTACGGGACCGACGAGCAGAAGGCCGAGTACCTGCCAGAGATCGCCGACGGCACCGCCGTATATTGCCAGGGGTTCAGCGAGCCCGAGTCCGGCTCCGACCTGGCTTCCCTCCAGCTTCGCGCCGTGGAAGACGGCGACGATTTTATCTTGAACGGCTCGAAGATATGGACCTCGGGGGCGCATAGGGCCAACAGGTGCTACCTGATGGCGAGGACGGACACCGAGGCCCCGAAGCATCGTGGCATCAGCGTATTCGTGCTGGACATGGCCACTCCGGGAATCGAGGTGCGTCCCATAATCAACATGTTCGGCGTACACTACTTCAATCAGGTATTCTTCGAGAACGTACGCGTGCCGAAGCAGAGCATGATAGGCGAAATGAACCGCGGATGGTACGTAGCCGCGACGACGCTCGACTTCGAGCGCTCCGGCGTGCAGCGGTTTGCCGCCAACAGACGGGACCTCGAGGAGATCGTCGAGCTCTCCAGGGAGATCAAGTCGAACGGGAGGACCCTGAATGAAGACCCGAAGTTCAGGGCCAGGTTGGCCGAGCTCTGGACCGCCAACGAGTCTGGCCGGCTCATGGCCTACAACGTCGGCTGGATGCAGAGCCAGGGTCTCGTGCCCAACAAGGAGGCCTCCGTATCCAAGCTGACCGGCAGCGAGATCGCCCAGCGCATCAAGCACCTGGGCGTGAAGATGCTGGGCATGCACGGCATACTGGACAAGGACTCCAAGCACGCCTACCTGAACGGCAAGCTGGCCTGGGAGTGGATGGACTCCTATTCTCTGACAATTCGCGGCGGTACGTCCGAGATACAGCGTAACATCATTGCCACTCGTGGCCTTGGCCTGCCCAGGGGCTAAGGTTTCTGGGGCCATGGACGCCGGAGAGAGGACTCAAGTTGCTGTCTACTGAAGGCCGAGCATACTTCGCAAATATCGGAATGTCCGACGGACGGACAGACCATGTGAAATGCGGCGTCGAGCTCGTTCCTAACTCCATCGAAGTCGGGTCGAATAGCGAAGAGCAATGCCCTGGATAATGGTCGCCTTAGGCGGCGCATTAGGAGCGGTCTCCAGGTATGGTGTTGACCGCGCCCTCATAGGCATCGTTGGCGGGCCGACCGTACTGGGCACATTCGTCGTCAACATCACCGGCTCTTTCCTGCTCGGTCTGTTCATAGCGTTCACGGCGGAACGAACGGGATGGATGCTGGAATCGCGCCTTTTCCTCTTCCTCGCCGTGGGCATTCTAGGCTCCTACACGACCTTCTCCACGCTCACGGTCGCCAGCCTTCAGCTCTTTCAGGGTGGAGAGGTCACCAGGGGCCTGCTGAACATCTTCGGCAGCATCGTCGTGGGCCTTCTCGCCGCGTTCCTCGGTCTGGTGGTCGGTAGGGCGATTTAGTTGCATGGCGTTTGCTTTGGGCTATATCCGTAAAGTCCGCCTCCATTTTGACCTGAATTTCATATCTAGAAATTCCTCCAAGGGGTGGCGGTCCATTACAATGTTGCCTACTCTACTCCCCGGTTTCAACAACCAATCTGGTATATCTCTTCTAATGCCCGATGATTCGAATCCCGAGACCCTTAGAATGATTTCGTCCTTGCGAATATCCCACATGCCTGGATTGGTGTCATAAAGTTTCCTAAGATCTAACTGAACGCGGTCGTATTTCTTACTGTGATAATCCCTAATACTTAAGCGTTTGCACCATGGGGGAAGGTCTCCATCACAGTTCTCCTCAAATATCGAAATCAAGTGTTTGGAAGCAAAATCAAGAATGTCGGATGGATAAGGGCCCTCTCGGAGTTCCGCGAGCACTCTTGTGAGAAATTCGCTGTAGAGGTCGGTTGATAATCTATCCTGAATTGAGGTCACGCTGCTGTATAGGTCCCTGGTCTGGTCGGCATTATCGGGCAGAGACGAATTCGTATATATCATCAAGCAGCGCTTGATTATCTCAGTAGAGAAACTGTGGCTCTCGGCGTTCATAGACAATATGAAAGGAGGATACTCTTCCAACATCAGAGTCTCGTCCTTAATTATGTCTGGACCGTGTCTCATGAAGCGAGCTCGGTCCACATCATCGAAGATTACGGGATATCGCTTGTGCGCATAAAACAACCCTCTCAAATTCCTGGCTGTAAACGACTCTTTCTCAACAAATTCCCATTCTCCGAACATCGATTTCATTAATGTTCGTACAAGACTAGTCTTACCACAATTGCTCTTGCCAAACAGAACCGCGAACATTGGGAAATCATAGATATATATGTTTTCGGAGATTGCGTGGTTTCTGAGGTCGCATATCAAAGGAGACAGGTAGAACCAGTTCATGAACATAAAATAGTCCTTTTGGAGCTGTTTTACATTCCCGTGGAATCCTTTCTCAAAATTGCCGAAATACTCAATGAAGCTATTTACGTCGGACTTGAGTTGATCCTTTTGGACATCAAGAGAAAGTTCCCTTCCTGAGAGCAAAATTTTATCAGTATCTCGGTTTATGGATAGCCAGGTCGGTTCCTGCATTTCAACCGACTGCTTCTGGGCCTTTGCAAGTTGGATGATCTTGCCCCGTATGGCAGCAGTGAACGTTATTCGACCTTTGACCGGCTTAGCTATAGGATTTACGATATTCTTATATTTGTCAGCAAACACTTCGACCTTTTTGACAATAGTGGAAACAACAGCGTTTGGATTGTCTGTTGGCAAAAGTACCGTTATACCGTTTGTTGAGCCTTTTGCTTCAGCGACGAGCGGCGTGTCTTCCAAGCGCACTTCATCTATAGCAAGGTCAGGGACATGAAAATCACTCGTTGCTGTGCTCCGAACCGCCTCATATCTTGATTCATAGTATTCCCACGCAGGGTCGTCGTCATCAAATAAAATCAACTCTTCAATCTGCTTACCTGAAAAAGCACGTTCCGAAAAATTCGCGGATCCTGCTATCACTCGTCTTCGACTGTCACTTTCAAGTAAGTAAATTTTGGAATGAGAGATGGCATCCTTCACCAATAGAAATCTTAACCTTTTGTTGGCCATCTGCTCGACCAGGTAGGCTTTTCGGTCGTCTTCCAGTCCCTTTATAGCAAATAGGAGATCGTCAGAGAGCGTCTTTTGTACCGCCAAAATTTCACTGAAATTCTTGATGACCCCTTCGTATCCGAATATGCATTCCACTGAATCGAAATGACTGAGCATCCTTACCGTCATGGGGATACTGCTGGAATAAGTAAGGACGCGCAATGTTGAAAATCCTTCGAACACGTCAAAGGAAAAGGGTTCGGATCGTTGAAAGTGAGCGTGTACAACGTTCAGTTTGTCGAAATCGTTCAAGCCTAGCTGTTGCTGAGTTGAAGGACTTAGCATATTACATCCTCCGTTCTTTCCAAGTGATGGGGGATGTAGTCTACACTATTTAGCGCAGATGTTCTAGTTGTCTAGGAATTCCCGACATCATTTGGATTGAGACTTCCCCGATGCCGTCCGCTCCAGCGATATCCTCATATCCTCGATCTGCTCTCGTGACGCGGGGTGGTGGCCGTAGCAGGCGCGTACAAATGCCGACGTCGACTCGCGAACGAGGTCTCTAGGAAACAGCTCTTCCAGGGTCGACTGATACTCCGACGGTGTCGCCTGAGGAGGTTTACGCCGGCCTCTTTTTTCAGCCAGGGTCAGCAGGCCAAAATAGATGCGGAATACGTCGACTATGGAGCGCTCGTCGTCCGGCAGCCTATAATTTTGGTGCGACCTTTTACGCCTGAGGCGAGACGGCAAGAAGTTGAATAGCAGCTTCGCAAGGTCATAGGCTACGTCCGTCTCCCCCATGACCGATTCCCGCGTGCTCTCATCGACGATATCTCTGTCTCGCTGTTTGCGCTTGTAGGCCCTTGCCAGGATGTACAGGGCTGCGAAGATGATTATCGCGACCAGCGCCCATTGGCCTATCTGAAGCAGCAAACTGGCCACGGGCTGCTCAGGCGCCCCCTCTTGCAGGGCCCGCAGCTGCTCGCTCAAGGAGTCAGCCGGATTTAGGAGCTGATTCTCCACGTTCTCAGGCGCGAAATTCGCAAATAGACGAAAGAGCAGCCGGGTCAAGAAGTCTACGATGTAGGCGATGGGAATTATGATCACGAAGAAGACGACAGTCGCAAGAATGTTCAAGACGAAGATAACCGGAGTGGTAATAAAGCTCAGAGCATTTCGCTGCAGCAGGCTGAAGAGGAGCCCCATCACGACCACGGCCAGCACGACGGCGCCGATCACTCTCGTCCATGCCTTTTGCTCCCACTGCTTCGAGGACGATGGAAGTATGTGGCCTATGCTCAGGCCGATCAGTCCCGCGGCGAAGAAAACGAACATGACGGGAAATATGTCGAGGTCGGCGGAATGGGCTATGTCGACGACCGCGGCCAGGGCCATCACTATCATGCCGATCTTGAAGCTGGTCGTAAGGCTCTCGGTCGGGAAGGCGGCGGCGCCCACCTGTCCTCCCCTCCACCAGATGGCGGCGCTCAACAGGCTGCCAAACACCGCCCTCACAGTGTAACCCTCTGGTGTGAACTCGGAGTTTAAGTTCGCCAACCAGCTGAGGTCAATTCCCTGAAACGTGGGGTGGACCTGTGAGCCGATGATAAGGTAGATGACGACTATTCCCGCAAGCATCTGAAAGGCGTAGGCCATGATAGTCGGCATGAGCAGGGCTTGTAGAAATCTCGCCGCGATCATGGACGTGGTCAGAACCGCGAGGACCGCCAGCCAGTCCAGAGGACTTCCGTCTCCACCCAGCGTCAGGCCCATGACGCCGATGAACGCAAAGATCCAGGCGCTCTCGGCTATCAGTAGCGCAAATACGACGAGCCTATCTTGGGCTGAACTCACCGGCTAGCTCCAATGCCTCGAAATGCTCATGCAGGCCGTAGGTCGTGACGCCTTCTTCGAATTGCGGGAGCTCCTCATTTCCGATGTACAAGACGACTACCTTATGGCCGTTCCGGCGCATGGTGTGGACCACCTCTGCCAGCTCTTCCGGAATGTACGCCGAGATCAAGACGACCGTCGATCCCACGGGAAATCTACGCCAGTTTTCGCCGAGCTGACTTGCCATCCCGCCCATCGCCAGAGGCTGTATCGTCGCGAGGGCTTCGAGTATGACGGTAAGCTGCTCCGGGGACCGGCTTGGAGGTATCTTCATGGGACGGTCTGCCAATACGGGCGTGCCGTTGGAGAACATCCCCAGCGTATACCGCATATCCGCGGCGTAGCGGGCCACGGAGGCGGCAGTCGTGATGATGCGCTCCAAGTATGTTGGAGAGTAGCCTTCCCAGTAGTGGGCCGTGGTGTCTACGGCGACTGCCAACGTGACATTCATGCTGATGCTGGGCTCGAACGTACGCACCTGCAGCTCCTGGAATCTTGCCGTCGCCTTCCAGTCTATAATCTTGAGCGGGTCGCCCCTCTGATAGTCGCGAAGCCCCTGCGGACGTGAAGCATCCTCGTAGATCCTCTGCCCGCCCTTCGTCTCTCCGAGGGGTCTCATCGCGGGAAGTCCCAGCTCCGGCAGCGGCACGATCTGTGGATAAACGAGCAGGTAGTCCGAGCTCGTGACGGTCACTTCGCTAGTGAAGAAGCCAAAGAGATCACCGCTCTCAATGCGGGCGGGTCCAAGCCGGTAGTAGCCCCGACGCGAGGGCGTAAGACTGTATTCCCACCTGACCCTTTCGTACCAGGCCATGGATGTCGAATGGCGCATCGTCTGGGTATCCGGATTTGGGCTCGCGACTATGTCGGCCCCGTGTATGGACACGGACAGGGGTATCTCGTCCTCCACCAACACTTTCCCAAGCGGTACCGGCTTCTTGTTCGTAAGGGAGATGGAGATCTTGACCTCTTCCCCGATGAACACCCTCCGGTGGGAAAGCTGCCGCTCGTAAAAGACCTCTTCCAACGAGAGCCTGTTCCACATCCACGAGATTCCGGCCACCAGGAGCCCCATGCTGCCAAAACCAATGACAAGCCCCTGGCCGGCAAACACGCCGATGATTATCAGAATGATAAAGAGGAGAATCCACAGGTCGTGCCAGAGCTGGTTGAGCAAGAGGGCTATCGCTCGATTGGCACTGGAATCGTATTTAGGACCTCCCGCACGATCTGGTCGGCGCTGCGTCCCCTGAGTCGGGAGTTCGAGGTGAGCACCAGCCTGTGAGGCAGGACGTATGGGGCCATGCTCTTGACGTCGTCGGGGGTGACGAAATCCCTGCCTTCTATGGCGGCCTTCGCCTGCGACGTCTTGTATAACGCGAGCGCCGCCCTGGGGCTCGCTCCGACGACGAGGCCGGAGTTCTCCCGGGAGGACTGCGCTATGGCGACAACGTACATTCGTACCGTATCGTCAACGCGTATCCTGGTCACGGCCTCCTGAAATCGGCCAAGCTCCTCGGCGGTCGTGGCCGGCTCCAGGTCTGGAAGCATTGTATCCCGTTCAAACCGCAGCAAGATGTCGGACTCCTCCTCGGGAGTGGGATAGCCCAGGTCAATCCTAAGCATGAACCTGTCGAGCTGCGCCTCGGGAAGCGGAAAGGTCCCCTCCATCTCGATGGGGTTCTGCGTGGCCATTACCAGGAACGGCTCCGGCAAGAGCCTCGTCTCGCCGTCTACCGTGGCCTGGCGCTCCTGCATGGCCTCCAGCAGCGCCGACTGCGTACGAGGCGTCGCGCGATTGATCTCGTCGGCGAGCAGCACCTGGCTGAATATCGGTCCTGGTCTGTACTCGAAGTCGCCTGATTTCTGGTTGTAGAAGTTCACCCCCAGAACATCGGTAGGCATGAGGTCCGGCGTGAACTGTATGCGCTTGAAGGTGCAGCCAAGGGACTGTGCAAGGGCCTTGGCCATCGTGGTCTTTCCTATCCCCGGGACGTCTTCGATAAGGACGTGGCCTCTGCAAAGGAGCGCGATGATCGCCAGGTCGATAGCCCTGTCCTTCCCAACGATGACCCGCTGAACGCTGTCCCGAAGGCGAGTGGCCATGCTCTGGACCTGGTCTGCTTTCAGTGTGTCCACCAATATCCGCACCCTCCCTGTTTGTGCCCTCGAATGTCCCTAGACTTGTGCCGCGTTGGCTCCCGCGATCTTGCCGAAAACCGAGCCGTGCATAAGCCCGGCGGCCCGCAGACTGTTGTGATAGAAGATGCCGCCGACTATCTCCCCGGCGGCGTACAGGCCTGGAATGGGCTTGTCCTCCATGTTGAGGACCTGAGCGTCCGTGTTGATCCGCAGACCGCCGTAGGTGTACGTGATGCCGCCAGTGACCGCGTAGGCGACGAACGGCGGGGCGTCCAGCTTGATGGCCCAGTTGCTCTTGGGCGGAATGATCCTCTTCGTCGCCCGCCCGTCGAGCTCTCGCGGTCTATAATCGCCATCGTGGGCCTCGGCGTTAAAGGCGTCGACGGTCCCCTGCAGTATACCCGCACTCATGCCCAGTGTGGCGGCAAGCTCGGCTATGCTATCGGCCTTCGTGCCTCTGGCGGTGCCATAGCGAGCTTCGAGATGAGGCATAGCCTTGCCGTCGAAGATCTGGTAGGCGAGACTTCGCTCCTGCTCGAGAATGAGGCGTCCGACTTTGACGAAGGTCTGCTCGGCGAAGCCCTCCCCCTCGTCCAAGAATCGCAGGCCGGAGACGTTGACCATGATGCCAAGAGGATAGGACCGACGGGGCATGGCGTCCGTGACTTCCAGCACCCCGGTATCCGGGGCGTCGGCGTCTATCGGAGTCGCATGGCAACCGGTCCACTGACCGAAGGGCTTGGCGCCTACATCGAGCGCCGCGCGGTGCCCGTCGCCGGTGTTGTACTTGGCCCCTCGGACCTTTGCCCTCTCCCAGCCCTGGCCAAGGTACTTGATGCGCATCTCCTGGTTGGCTTCGAACCCGCCGCAGGCCAGGACCACGCCGCCGCATTGGATGTCATGGATGCCGTCGGAGTCCTGAACGACGACGCTGGATATCTTGCCTCGCCCGTCCTGCAATAGCCTCAGCATCTTTGTCTCGTACAGAACGATTATGCCGTTGCGGCGGGAGGCAGACGTGAGCATCTGTACGAGCCCCGGACCGGACCGCGCGGCGGACAGCGCCACGGTGTTGGGTATCACCGATGGAACGCCGGCCGACAGACGGCTCGATGAGGGCAGCTCGAATTCCACACCCTTTTGATGCATCCAGTCGACGGTGGGTCGCGACTGTGCTATCAGGACCTCCATCAGCTCATGGTCGACATCGCCGAAGGTTACGGACGTCAGATGCTCCCGAAAGTCATCTGCGGTGTAGGGCGCCATGCTGACGCCTTGAGGGGGTGCCTCCGCGGGCTCCGATTGCAGGCTTCGGACGTCCTCATAGCCGTCGTGGGTGAAGCGAAAGCCGCCGCCGGTGTAAGGGCAGTTTCCGCCCTGCTCCGCCGCCGGCGCCTTCTCGAGCACAACGACGCTCGCGCCCGCGTCCCTCGCGGACAGCGCCGCACAGAGGGCCGCGTTTCCTGCGCCCACCACTACGACGTCGAACCGGGCTCCATCGTCCGCCATCCGCAAGTCCCTTAAGTATACTGGGGGAATTTTGCGTACAGTATAATGTACGCGACGCCAAGACACTACCCGGCGGTGTAGATTAGTCTGGTGTCACCGGCACTAATGGGTTGATGAAAAATGGGGAGTGCAGTCCCGTCTCTCCGACGCGTCGGTCCGTAGGGACGGACTCCGAAGTTGTTCAATCTAAGGAATCGGAGAGTCCGAACTTATCTCGGACAGGCGGATTGCCGGGAGTCTGAAAGCCTGCCCTGTCCGACTCCTTAAATTGAATTTCTTCCCCGACGTGTCGGGGCCGCCGCGATGAGCTTCGTCGAAGGGGTGTCCCTCAGAAACAATTTTATTCCCTTTCTTTACTCGAAAGAGTGCCGGAGCGATGGTCGAAAGAGTTTTTCAACGCCCTGCTGATGGAGTATATTAGATTGGGTCTGGACGTGGAGGCGAGGGCGTCGATTGGACGTAGCCATACAGCGGGAGTAGAGACGTGGGACTATTGGCCAGGGGCAAGACTGCGATACCAATCGTTACGGCCGCAGTCGCGATCTACGCGCTGCGCACGGGACGCAGCCACGGCACCGTCATGGGTCTGCCCTTCGATTTTCGTATGCCGACGCCGGCACGAGTCAAGAAGCGGTGGTGGAACGACGACGACCCGAGGCTGTTTACGCCCCACGTGTTCGGAGTCGGCTGGTCCTTGAACATCGCGGAGCTAAGAAAGAGGCTAAGACGGGCCGGGGACGAAACAAGAGCTCAGCAATAAACTCGGGGAGATACGCCAAAGATTAGCCAAAAAATCACTGCCCGGTAGTGTAGAGGTAGCACAAAGGACTTTGAATCCTTTGACCCAGGTTCGAATCCTGGCCGGGCAGCCACATAGTACACCTTAATGACTCAAAACCTTAGAAACTCTACACAAAGGTGAACTGCATGGTATTGGTTTTTCAATACGGCTCCAACTGCAATCAAGAGCGGCTGAACTCTGCTAACCGCCTAAACGATGCAGCTCGGCTAGTCGACAAAGCACAGACTACTGACTATTTTGAGATCGCGTTCGACGTCTGGAGCAAAACGAATAGATGCGCGGCCGCCGATCTTGTAATCAGTGAGGACCAGAAGGCGTGGGGCGTGCTTTATGACATTCCCGACGACAGAATTGGTGGCTCCAAGCGCAAAAACGGGTTGAAAACTTTAGCCGACATTGAAGGGCCTCGTTACGAGCGTCGGCAAATTGATGTCACCATCGACGGAGAAGTAAAGTCAGCAGTCACGTTCCTCGTGAAAAAGGCATGTAGAGAAAGTGGGTTGGCGACGTCAGCTAAGTATGTATGCCATATCATCAAAGGCCTGCGTGCATTTGATGTTCCGAAGGACTATGTTCAACGTGTGATCGATACTGCCATTGAGAATGTTGAATCGGCAGCCGTAGCTGAAAAAGCAGCCCTCGAAAGATTGCGGTATCCATCTTGATCGTGGATACTGGCCGTATTGCTTGACTCTGCAAACACAAGCCATCATATTTTCACACACCCGGACATCCCAGAGTTGCTCAACTTACAGTCAGTCCAGGGGCAAGCAAAACCCTATCAAATCCGCCAATTGCTACGCCTTGTTGAGCATTACAACTGAGATTGGAGGATTAATAATGAGCGATTATCACATCAATATTTTCTATAGCGATGAAGACGGCGCGTATATCGCCGACATTCCAGACCTCGAGTCCTGCTCTGCCCTGGGAGCTACGCCAGAGGAGGCCTTGGCCGAGGTAGAGCGTGCGAAAGCCGCCTGGTTGGAAGCGGCGCGCGAGTCGGGCAAACCCATACCCCCGCCAAGGTATCGTCCCGCTATCTACCAGGCTACTGTCTAGAATGTTTGTCATCCTGGCCGGGCAACCACTTGCGTCGACTCCTGTTGTCTTTTTGTCCCAACCGGATCTCCCCTTCAGAACTATGCCTCAGCCTGCCCCGCCACCGACATTCGGCAACGGGCTAAATCAAGTGCGATATAATTGAATTACGCTAGCCTGTTGCTTCGGGTTGGCGACACGGTCGTGGCTATCATAGCAGTGCGGACCATCTCTATTTCTGGAGTAAGCTATACGCTTTTCAGACATAATCGAAAGTCCTTTTAAGCCGTCTTTAATAGGGCAAACC
>JADFKI010000023.1 GCA_022565015.1 Chloroflexota bacterium | reverse complement strand
TCCCTCCATAATCCGGCTTGCTCTCCAGGATACGTACTCTCGCAGCACATACCAACCCCTCCCCAACGACGAAATGGACGACCATGGCTGACTTTCATCGCGTCGACTAATTGCTCAGGCTCCTAGGCGTCGCAGAGCAAAACTGCATCTCAATCTTAGACTTTGCTCTTAGGCTGACGAGGTTCTTAGCGCACATTTGCCTTCATTTCGGCTTGTACGCTCAGCATACGTGGGTATTGTCGAGAAGTGCAATCATTTCGTCCCCTAACCCCAAAGCCTCCTGCTGGCGAGCTCCGCGCCCTCGGCCATCGTCCGGAACTTGGCCCACATGACCGTGGGGTGCACCTTGTCCAGGCCCGCGGACGTGCCGAAGCCGCAGTCCGTCCCCGCGATCACGTTCTCCCGGCCGACTAGCTCCGCGTAGCATACGATGCGCTCGGCGACGACCTCCGGGTGCTCGATGAAGTTCGTCGTGGAGTCGATGACGCCGGGTATGAGCACCTTGCCGTCGGGGAGTTTCACATCTTCCCACACCTGCCACTCATGTGCGTGCCTCGGATTCGACGCCTCGACGGAGTACGCGCCGGCATTGACCTTGAGCACGATGTCCACGATGTCCTTCAGGGGAACGTCGTGGTTGTGCGGTCCCTCGTAGTTTCCCCAGCAGATGTGAAAGCGGACCTGCTCCTCGGGTATGCCGGCCAAAGCATGATTTAGCACTTCCACACGGAGCTCTAACGCAGCCAAAAAATCCTCCAGCGGGCTGTCCCAGAACTGCGAGTGGCGGCCCATAGCCGCGTCGGGGGCGTCGATCTGCAACACAAAGCCCGCGTTGGCGATGGCCTCGTACTCCTCCTTCATGACGTCCGCCAGGGCGTACAGGTACTCCCTCTCGCTCGGGTAATACCTGTTGGCCATAATTTCGGCGATGATTCCCAGGGACGCCGAGGGAATGAACGCCTCTTCGGGCGCGGCTCCCTGTATGGCGGACTGCAGGTTGCGAATATCCGTCTCGAAAGCCGCCCTGTCGCGCCAACCCAAGGGCGCGGTGCACATGGGTCTGGGGGTCGTGGCAAGCGAGCTCAGCTTCGTTGTCGCGCTCCACTCGGGGAAGTCTCGACGATCGGCGAACACGCGCATATCCGGATTCGCGCCGTCGAAGCCGCTAAGCCTGTTCTTGACGTACGTGGCAAAGCTAGGCTTGCCCTGCTCTCCGTCGCTGACGATGTCGATGCCTGCGCTGACCTGGTCCTTGACCACCTCGGCGACGGCCGTGCGCACCCGCTCGTCAAAGGCCACGACGTCGTAGGGCCGCCCGCCTTCCCTAGCCTCGATCATCTCCAGCAGGTCGGGAGGCCTCGGTAAACTTCCTGTATGCGTGGTGAGAATCCTATCGGTGCTTCGCTTCATTGGAACGCTCCTTTCACGGGAAGACCCGAAGGCTATTTTCTGAATGAATCGCGGCGTTTGCGCGGAACGTCAACCCCAGACCTTGCGGGCCGTGTCGGCAACCAGCTCCAGCTTCCGCCACTGCTCCTCCTCCGTGAGGAGATTGCCCGCCTCCGTTGAAGCAAAGCCGCACTGCGGGCTGAGCGCAAGCCTCTCCAGGGGCACGTAGCGCGCCGCCTCATCGATGCGGCGCAGCAACACGTCCTGGGATTCCAGCGTGGGGTCCTTGCTGCTCACCAGTCCGAGCACGACCATCTTGTCGTCGGGGATGAAACGCAGCGGCTCGAAGGTGCCGGCCCGCTCGGTGTCGTACTCCAGCAGAAACCTGTCGGCGGTCAAGGTGTTTAAGAGCTTCTCGGCGATGGGCTCGTACCCGCCTTGAGCGTACCATTTGCTCTGATTATTGCCGCGACAGATGTGCAAGGCGCTCGTTACGCCCACCCCACTCGCTCCATCCAGACAGGCGTTGTCGGCTGTTAGCGCTTCCTCGAACAGCCTGTCGGGGTCTTCTCCCAAGTCTTGCAGGTGCCGCCGCCATTGGGGGTCCACGTAGTAGCTGTACCGGGGCGCGTCCATCTGGATATAAGCGACTCCGTCCTCGACGAGGGCCTTTATCTCGGCCTTGATGATGTCGACGATGTCCCACAGAAGGTCCGACCGCGTGGGGTAAAACCGGTCAGTCACTCCCGGCTGATAGCTTATGGTCGGAAACTGGTTCGGGCTGGGCACCGTCATCTTGAAGGGGCCGGCCGCGTGGGAATTCAAGAAGGCGGTCTGCTCGGCGGTCAGACGACGGTGCTGCTTCAGCTTGCCGCCTACGACAAGGTTCGTGCCCTGCTCCCGTGGTCTGCCTCCGGGGCCTTGCCATATGCGGACGACCGACGGCTTCTCCGACTCCACGTAGCCTTCTACGGATTCCGATAGGTCGTTCTGAAAGCTGGACCGGCGAAACTCGCCGTCGGAGAGGATATCCAGTCCAATCTGCTTCTGCCGGCCGATGGCGTTGAGGATCGCCTCGTTCTCGGCCTCTACAAGCTGCTCTCGGCTGATGCCACCCGCCTTGAACGAGGCCCTGGCCTCTTTGACCTCCGAAGGCCTGAGGAGGCTCCCGATATGGTCTGCCCTGTATGCCTGCGCCATTAGAATCCCCTCTCCAATGACATGCGCGACCATCAGAGTCACATCGAATCAGCGCCATGACCGGCCCTAAATAACCTGTCAACGCTACTTATACCGGCCATTTGCGAGATGCTAGCATCAGACGACGAGGCCGTCAAACCTCTCAGTGTGCGGACCCACGAGCTGTATTCTCCTCTGCCATGTTCACTTTCTTGATTGCCGGGGAGGCCCCAATATAGGAAGCAAGAAGCCGCATGCCTTGAGTACTCAAGAGGTCCCACATCGCTTTGTAATATACTAGTGTTTATACTAGAGTTGGAATCGGGTATGAGCCTCGTGGCTCTACGAAGACACCAAGAAACACGTAGGAGCGAAGCATGGTCAGCAAGGTAAACGTAGACGTAGATGTCTTGAGAGAGGCGATCAAAGAGGAGTACAAGGTGGTGGCCAGCCAACCCGACAAGGGCTTCCACTTTCACACGGGGCGCAAACTTACTCGGATCCTCGGCTACGACGACGCCTGGCTGGACGGCATACCGGAAACAGCTATCGAGGCCTTCGCGGGTACGGGCAACCCCTTCAGCCTCGGAGAGCTCGCACAGGGTGAGAAGGTCGTTGACATAGGATGCGGAGCCGGCATCGACAGCCTGATAGCGGCAAAGCTCGTCGGAGACGAAGGAGAAGTAGTGGGCGTGGACATGACGTCCGCCATGCTTGAGAGGGCTCGTCAGGCGGCGAGAGAGGCCGGCAAGGGGAACGTAAAGTTTGTCGAAGGCCAGGCCGAAGAGCTCCCCGTCGAAGACGAATGAGCAGACCTGGTCATCTCTAATGGAGTGCTGAACCT
This sequence comes from Chloroflexota bacterium, assembly GCA_022565015.1. Lineage (GTDB taxonomy): Bacteria > Chloroflexota > Dehalococcoidia > Lucifugimonadales > JADFKI01 > JADFKI01. The sequence goes on along the minus strand of JADFKI010000023.1, from coordinate 16,570 downwards.
CGTGCCGGAAAAGGTCGGCGCCGTCTGAGAGATGTACAGGGTGCTGAAGCCCGGCGGCAGGCTGCAGCTCGGCGACATCCTCGTGGAGAGTGCGGTCCCCAAGGAGACCAAGGAGATCATAGAGCTATGGTCTGGTTGAATCGCCGGCGCTCTGCTGGAGGCAGAGCTGAAGGCACTCATCGAGGCCGCCGGCTTCACCGACTTCGAGATCACATGGAGAAAGGACGTTTTCGACGGCGCGCCACAGGAGTCCAGCGCCGCGGCTTTCGGAACGAAGGGAATCAATTTCAGGGCTACGAAACCCGCTAACTAGACAATAACGTCGGCTTCGGCGCCCCGCCGGTCACAAGCGAAGCCATCCGGGCTCTCGAACCGGGTTATCACTATACTAGGGTGTCCCGACATACAAGCCTGAATACCTCCGCCGTTATGAGGGCAGAGGTATTCTTTCACCTTTTGCACGACTATTGCTTCCGCATCGGTCGCCCACTATACTGCCGCCTAAGTGAGGAGTCGATATCATGGCAGAAGCCGAGATTTCCAAGAACACGGACCGCGTTCCCGTTATCATCTGGTACGACTATATTTGACCGTGGTGCTATGTCGGCCTGGAGCGGGTCGAGAGACTACAACAGGACTACAATATCAGCTTGGAGTCCAAGCCTTTCCTGCTGCGTCCCGGCACGCCGGTGGAGGGCAAGCCCAGGCCGTTGCGAGAGGGCGAGTCCGGGGACCAGCTCGCGGAGCCTCTGAACACCTACGCCAAGGAGGCTGGCCTGGTGATGCGCAGGCCGCCCAAGATCGCCTACACGATGTACGCGCTTCAGGCCTCGGAGTACGCCAAGGAGCAAGGGCTTTTCGAAGCCTTCCACAAGGGCCTCTACAGGGCCTACTGGGAGTTCGGCAAGGATATCGGCGACCTGGAAGTCATCAAGGAGGTGGCGACCGCCGAGCACCTTGATTGGACGGAGCTGGGCCCGATGCTGGAGTCCAAGCACTACGAGGAATCGGTCATGCAGCAGTACACCGAGGCCACGGATATGGGCATCAACGGCATCCCGGGGTTCCTAATCGGCCGCTATCTGCTGACCGGCGCCCGGCCGTACGAGTTCTTCCAGTCCATCATGAACAAGGCAATCGCGGAGCAGAATTCGGGCTCCTGACTGGAAATCACGCGCCGCCATAGGGTCCTGTATATCGCGACATCTGCGTGCGTCAATCGGAGGTTTTCAATAAATGAGCGGTCGCTCCGTTACGGTCATGGGAGGCGGCAACACGGCCTTCGCAGTAGCTGCCAGCTTAACGCTCGAAGGCCATGATGTCACCCTATTCGAGCTTCCGGAATTTGCCGATTCCATCAGACCCATCGAGCAGAACAGGACCATAAACCTCCTCGGAGTCGCCGGTCGGGGCCCCGCACGAATCGCCGAGGTCACGACCGACGCCCAGAGGGCACTCGCCGCATCGGACCTGGCCCTCCTCATCGTCCCGGCATACGCCCACAAGGCCTTTGCCGAAGCGTGCGCGCCCTTCCTGACGCCTGACCACACCGTGGTCCTCATGCCCGGCACCCTTGGCTCGCTGGAGTGGTCGAAGGTCCTCAGCGAGGCGGGGCGCACCGGCGTCACCCTTGCCGAGGTGGACACCGCGCCGTATGTCTGCCGCAAGACCGGCCCGGACGAAGCGACGATCTGGGGAGTCGTTTCGGCGCTTGGCATGGGCGTTCTGCCCGCCACGGACACCGCGCGGGTTCAGGCAATGCTCGATCCACTCTTTCCCGGCATCACCACCTACCCCGACGTGATGGCCTGTGGTCTGTCGGCCATAAAACCGGTCATGCACCCCGCGGGGGTCCTCATGAACGCCGGCCGCATTGAGTATTCCAGGGGCGAGTTCTACTTCTACGAGGAGGGCGTCTCTCCCTCGGTAGTCCTGGTCATAATGCGGGTGGATGAAGAGAGGCGCAACATCGGCCGGTCACTGGGTTACGATCTTATTGCGGTCGAAGACGCTTTTCACCAGGCCGGATTCGGGCCAAAGGGAGACCTCTGGGCCACCGTCAACGGCAGCCGCATGCTCACCCAGGTGCGAGCGCCCGGCACAGTCAACAACCGCTGGATGACCGAGGACCTCCCCTACGGCCTCGCCACCTGGAGCCAGGTCGCGGGTCAATACGGCATCGATACGCCGACCATTAGAGCCATCATTGAGCTCGGGTCCATCGTAATCGGCTTCGACGCGTTGGCGCAGGGCAGGGGCGTTGAGGACCTTGGCATCGACGGCATGGACCGAGAGGAACTCAAGGTCTTCCTGGAAACAGGGGTCAGGCGATAGCAGACAACGCGTATGGCCTGTTACGCATCGGTCGGTCTATCGGTGGGTGATTCCCAATCTTCGGGTGTTGTTGGGCCAGGTTAGGACTCGGATTTCATACATTGTATTACCGCGATTCCAGACATGGGGGAAGCGCCGGGCCTCAAGGTCTTCTACTTCGCTTCGGGTTTCAGCGGGAACACGGCTCCTGGCTGGTCTCAGCGCCGGGGCCATAGCTCTATTTAGAGAACATTATACGCTCGTCCCAGCTCATTAGCGTACCCTCAAACAGTCTATAATGCGACAAGCCTATATTTCTCTTGTTAAGGTGATGGAGCGTCGATAAGACGACCGCTCACCATAAAATGACCGGGGAAGAAAGGTGCTACAGGGCATATCATCTCGCCCGCATCCACTTCGATTGGCGACTGATACATAACTCCACTAGTATCTCTGCCGCTGAAAATTAGACCATCTTGACTTGTCCAAAGCCCAACGAATGTAGAATTGTTTCGGACGTTAATATCGGTAATCTGGTACACCTTTCCCTCAGGGACCACATAGCTAAATCCCACTTGAGCAGCACAGGCTTTGGGGATATCGACTATTCCATCACCATTGGTATCCTCACAGAGATCGTCTTTTTGTATCTCTCTGTCAAGCATCCCGCAACCAGTTCGAATGCTGAGATTTACGATGTCGCCAGAAGTACCGATCGTTGATCCGACTAGCTGCACGTCCTGAACCGTCGGTAAATTAGTGACCGCTACTGAGCCTGTTACAGTGGTGTTTACGACACTTCCTATAAGAAACGCAATCACGCCGACCACTGCAAATTTCCAGGCCTGGGCAAAGATATTGGAAAACATCGCGTAAGCTCCTTCGTGTCCATGTGTTTTCACACTGTTACATCAGCGGCCAAAAGACCGTTTTCGTTCCGAGGCACTGCATATCGAGTCCTCGTCAAAGATTTATGGAGTATTGTTCTCTATGTCGTCAATCCGTTTCCTGAGCCTTGATACATCTCTCGCCAGATAGGGCACGGCTTTACCAGGGAGTTCCAATATCACGAGAGCTTCAATTTCGATCTCATCTCTGTTATTTAGCGACTCTTGAATTTGCATGGAGAGGGCTCGCATGGCCATCGGGGCGTCTGCATGCGCCAGTGAATAGAGGACTTCGTGGACCGTAGCTTCCCTCCACGTGCGCCACCCAATGACCACAAGTGGCGCAACCCCCTGTGTTGCAGGCATCACGAGAAGGAAGGCGCCTCCGCCAAGTCGAAGGAGCTTCCCAGGCGGCGGAACTGACGCAACCTTTACCTGTGATCGTTCTAAGGCGGGCTCGACGTTGAATCGTTCTCTCTCGAGGAGGAAATCTCCTGATGCGCCCCATACGTTACGCCATCGAAAGAAAACGGGCCGAGCGATAGCAGGGGAGGCTGACCGAGGAGCCGAAGGACGCCTTATCCGAGACAAAGACCCTGAGGGGGCTGCTGCCGATCTGCTCCAGCTGCAAGAAGGTGAGAGACGACAAAGGATACTGGAATCCGATAGAGACGTACATTCGGGAGAGGTCGGACGCCGAGTTCAGCCACGGCATCTACCCAACCTGCTTCATAACGCTCTATCCAGGTATTCTTCTCCCCGTGACGTCAGACCATGTGGCGGGCCACTAGCAGGCTTGCCCGTGCGCTTGCAGGGTTCCGGGTGAAATCCGCGCTGAGTCCTGCTCCGCGTCCCTCACTCTCTGCGGAGGACGAACCCTCTTTCACCCGTTACCTTCTGGTCGTTGGGCTTGGGAATTATTACGCCTGCAATCGAGTCGTCGAGAAGGCTCGCGTTGATTTTCCAGGTCAGCTCAACGGTTTCCTTCGGCAAGCCAATGGTCGTGAATACCACTTCGCTGTATTTAAGGCGGCGAGCGATCCGCACGTTTGAGCCCGCCCAATCGGTATCGCCTTCGACCGGAGCATCAAACTTGACAGTTAGGCCCGACGTGTCCGGCTCCACGTTGATCCGCACGCTCCTGGACTCCTGCTCACCTGGAAGGACAAGCTGTCCGCGGAAGCTCTCGTCCTTGGCATTACTCATAAACGTATTATCCTCAGTACAGTATTGTATTACTTTAAAGGATAGCGCAACGAAGCGAAATGCATCAAGTTAAGTGGGTTTGGGAGGGGATTGAGTTAGAAAGCGTGTAAAGGAGTTGTAAGACTTATCTATTCGCCGTGAAAAGCTCGCGATACAGGATTGTCACCATTTCCTTTTCCGTAAGGTCAAAGGAGAGGCCGATGTCCAGAAACTGCCTTATGCGATGCTTTCTGTCGTCCTCTTCAATGGTGCTGAGCATGTCTCCCCCACCGATGACGCGGCGAGCGTAGTCCTTGAGAATCGCCAGGTGATGAAAAAATTGCTCTATGCGGTCCGTTGATGTTGAGGCCGACACTAATGGTACTCCCAGTCTCGATTCCTGAACCCGGCAAGGGGGGCGCCGTAAGCCAGGTCTGCGTTGCACACGGAGGCAAGTGAACCTATACTATGGCGCTAGTCTAGAAGAGGGCGGCGAACATTCAGGTGGAAGAACCGTCCCATACGCGGGAAACTATAGTGACAAGTTGTGACACTGCGCTGTCGCGAGGGCCGATTAAGACGAATTCGTGGACCGATACGAAATATTTGCCGAACAGGAGCAGATGTAGGTAAACTTCCAGTAGGGTTACAATTCACGGAAACGCGTCGTCCTTTGAGGCAATTACATAACCGTGGCGCTAGATCAGTCTGATAAGGAACGATGCAGGGCGATAATACGTCTTTCATCACCGAACGGCGAGATAAATATTGACAGATTTCGTAGTGCAACTTATACTCACCGATATAATCACTCGTAAAACTAGGACAAGGATGCATGGATAACCTAGACATCAAAATCATTTCACTGCTTCAGGATGACGGAACGGCCACCAACGCCGGAATTGCACGAGAGATAGGTGTGAGTGAGGAGACCGTCAGAAGGCGGCTCAAGCGCCTGATGCAGGACAAGTACATCGAGGTCGTGGCCATACCCGACCCCAAGAAGCTGGGTTACGAATCAGAAGTGCTCATTGGCGTTCAGGTCGACGCCAACAGAATCGACGAAGTCGCCGAGAAGATCGCCGAAATGGACGAGGTCAACTGGGTCTCGGTCACGACGGGCTCGTTTGACGTGTTCGCGTGGGCAACGTTGAAGACCTCTGAGGAGCTCAGCACCTTCCTACGCACCAAGGTCGGCATGATTTCGGGCGTTCGAAAGATGGAGACCTTCATCAATCTGGCCATCAAGAAACGCAGGTACGGAATCTCGATCTAGTCGCTCATTTGGGGACTTAGAGCCTATCCGAAAACCTCATTTGGACGTCTTACGGTCCCTCGATAATGCTCTCCGTTGCGGCGGAGTCCGAAGATATTCTGTTCAAAGAGTCGGACAGGACGGACGGAAGATTGCCCGTTCGTGGTGTCCGACTCCTCATAATGTATATCTTCGGACTCCGCTTCTGCGGAGAGTTTGTCGAACCAATCGTGGCAGTTTTCGGATAGGCTCTTTATCAAGGTCATACGGCCGGCGCAGTGTGATTCAAGCCGCCCGTCCGCTTAAGGCGGATCGGCTGGCGTCAGCATCAGACCACTGGAAGAATTTCCCGAAGACATCGATTGATTCTTGGACAGACTCGACACATCCATCGGCCATGAATCCGAACTCCTCACCCGACGCTCCAGCCATTTCCTGCCCAACCATATTTACTAATTGATCGACTGGTCACACCACTGAGATGGGCGAATTCCCCCCAAAAAGACACCACGAGCAACGCTTCGGTAACCATATTCCATTTCAGCTATTTCATTCACAAACGCATTGACACGACGGCTATCCCTTCATTAACATGTTAAGCACAACTCGAACAAGGAGACGTGCATGATACAGGAGGCCGGAGATTCAAAGACCCTCCTTGAGGCAGTTAGTCTCTATGTTGAGAGTTTGAAAGCCAAGGAAAACCATGAAAAGACGCACCGCGAGCTGCATAAGTTCGTACAGTGGTGCGGTCCTGACAAACAGTTCTCTGAAATGCGCCCGTCGGAGGTCGGCGAATATGCCGATCAGATAGGCGGCAACGGCACTACCCCACAGGCTACGGAACGGCTCCAGGTCATCCGAGGCTTTCTCACGTATGTCAGAAAGCAGGGCATCATTGAAGTCAACCTTGCCCAGCACGTCCGTATCCGCAAGTCAAAGAGCCGAGCTCGCGAATCGCAGATCAGGCAAGTTGAAGTCGTTGAACTGACCCAAGCTGGCTTCACCCAGCTGACAGGCCAGCTCGAAAAGCTCAAATCGGAGCGATCACCCCTGGCCATCCAGATACGAAAGGCGGCGGCCGACAAAGACGTTCGAGAAAACGCTCCCCTGGAGGCTGCCAGGGAACAGTTGGGCCTGGTGGAATCTAGGATCAGGGAATTAGAAGACTCCCTCAGTAATGCCGTAATAGTCGACCTCTCCAAGAGAAGGTCTGGCAAGACGGTAAAGATCGGCACAAAGGTGTCGGTGAAGGAGGTCGGCAGCAGTCGACAGGCGAGCTATACGCTTGTCAGCCGCACCGAGGCCAATTCTCTGGAGGGCCGCATATCGGATGTATCTCCCTTGGGCAAGGCCCTCGTTGGCCGCAACGCGGGAGATAACGTCGAGGTGGAAACGCCTCGCGGGAAAATTCGATATAGTATTGTCAGGGTCTACTAACCAATAATTGGTCTGTTTCGCTTCGTTTTGAAGACCTGCATGTTGCAGGTCTTCTTTGATGTCCGAAGGCGATAACCTAGCCGGAAGACGACGAGTATCAGCTTAGTTCAAGGTGGAAAATATTGGCCGTTCAAGTCGTCCAACGTAGGTTATGGGTCTGGATATTCGCGTTCATAGCGCTGGGCTTTCCGGCGGTTTTCTTACGCTTTTCGGGCGTCCACATCGACCCTCTGCTCGCGGCGCTGATATACGGCCTGGGCATCGTCGGAGGCGCTTTTCTGCTGTCCTGGGCTGCCGAAGTGGCCCAGATGGACGTGTCGGCCTCACTCGCATTAGCGGTGCTCGCCCTCATCGCAATCCTTCCCGAATATGCCATTGAGACTGTCCTCGCCCTCGATGCCGGTTCGTCCTTCGATGTCGTGACCCGGGAAATCACGCCGGAAATGGCGAGGGTCGCGGCGAACGTCACCGGCGCCAACCGGCTCCTTATCGGGCTCGGCTGGTCCGCCGTCATTCTCATCTTCTGGTTGAAACGCAGACGTACCCTGGACATGCGCGGCTTCATGACCTTGGAGATGCCGATGCTGGCAATCGCCACTATGGCGACGCTGCTAATCTTCATCATGAAGGAGGTCCACATTGTCCTCGCGGTCGGCCTTATAGCCTTGTTTATCTACTACCTCTGGGCGAGCTCCAGAAGGGAGTCGGAGGAGCCCGAGCTAGTGGGCGCCGCGGCGTTGCTGGGAGAGCTCAAAACATGGCAGCGGCGGACCTGGGTAATATCCCTGTTCGTTTACGCCGCCGCAATCATTCTCGTCGCTGCGGAGCCCTTCGTAGAGGGCCTCATCGAAACAGGCACCGAGCTGGGTATAGATGAGTTCCTGTTAATCCAGTGGCTGGCGCCCCTGGCCTCGGAGTCTCCCGAGATAATCATCGCGGTCCTGTTCGCCCTTCGCGCAAACCCCGTGGCAGGGCTGACCGCCCTGATCTCTGCCGAGGTCAACCAGCTTACCCTGCTGATAGGCAGCATGGTCTTGATCTTCAGCGGGTCGGCCGGTCAGGCTTTGAGCTTCCCCATTGACCAGAGGCAGGCGACAGAGTTCCTTCTCATGACAGCCATGTCCACGTTCGCCATCATTCTCATAGCGCCCCGCCTGATTAGCTGGCGCGCGGGAGTGGTGTTGCTGACGCTCTTTATCGCCCACCTCTTCTTCCCCAATCCGGCGCATCGCATGATCTTCGCATACATTTTCTTTGGGTTGTCCATCGTGTTGGTGGCTATGAACTGGCGCCGTCTGAAGCACATCTTTGGCAGCGGCTTCGAGTAAACGGACCGTTTCATCCCGTATCATGAGTAGCGGCCGAACCCTGCCATGACGGAAAGGCTTTGCATGTCCCCAAGAAACCGATATTCTAATGTAACGTAGTCCCCTTAATAATCGCGTCACCGCGCTCAAGCCAAAGGAGCACCATGTCCATTCAAGCAGCAGAGGCAGATACGAGAGCGCTGGTCGAGGACCTGAAATCCCTCGTGTCCGGCGAGGTCCGCTTCGACAAGATGACCCGGATGCTCTACAGCACCGACGCTAGCCTCTACCAGATCGAGCCCATCGGGGTGGTCATCCCTCGGAATGCCGAGGACGTGATCGCCGTCGTGGAGACCGCCAACCGCCACAAGGTCTCCGTGTTGCCAAGGGGAGGCGGCACCAGCCTGGCGGGCCAGACCGTGGGCCATTCCATCATCATGGACTTCTCTAAGTACATGCGTGACATCATCGAAGTCAACGCGGAAGAGGGTTGGGTCCGCGTGCAGCCCGGAATAATCCTCGACGAGCTCAACCACCATATACGCTCCACGGACATGCTCTTTTCGCCGGACCCGAGCACCAGCAACCGCGGCAACGTCGGCGGCGCACTCGGCAACAACTCCTGCGGCGCGCACTCCATCCTCTGGGGAAAGACAATCGACAACGTCAAGGAGATGGACGTGGTCCTCTCCAACGGGGACACCGCCCATTTCCAATCGCTGACGGGCGACCAGCTGGAGGGAAAGCTGCGGGGCGACAGCCTCGAGGCCGATATCTACCGGAAGCTCTTTGCCATCGGCGACGAAAACCGCGACGAAATTCTCGCCCGCTACCCCAAGATACAGAGGCGCGTGTCCGGATACAACCTCGACGAGTTCGTTGGCGGCAGCGACTTCGACATGGCGCGCTTCGTCGTGGGTTCGGAGGGTACGCTGCTCACGATAACCGAGGCGAAGCTGCGGATTGTCCCGAGGCCCAAGATGACAGCGCTGGCCGTCATCCATTTCCACGAATTGATCGAGTCCATGGAGGCCACGGTCGCGACCCTGGAGATGGACCCGGCCGCCGTCGAGCTCATCGGGTCCATGATAATCAGGCAGGCAAAGTCCAACCTCGCCTATTCCCGCATGACCGACTTCATCGACGGCGATCCCGACGCGCTGCTGGTCGTGGAGCTGAACGGCGAATCGGAAAGAGAACTGAATGCCAAACTGGACGATCTCGAAAGACGAATGGCTCGGGACGGACTCGGATACACCGTGCGCCGCCTGATGAAGCCGGAAGAACAGGCCAATGTATGGGAGGTGCGAAAGGCCGGCCTTGGGCTCATGATGAACGTCCCGGGAGACGCCAAACCGATGGCTTTCGTGGAGGACACGGCCGTGGCGCCGGAGAAGCTCCCGGAGTTCGTGAAGCGTTTCGACGAGATCGTGAAGGAGCACGGGACCGAAGCCGGGTACTACGGACACGCCAGCGTCGGCTGCCTGCACATCCGTCCGCTGATCGACCTTAAGGGCGATGAAGGCGTGGACAAGATGGTATCCATCGCGTCGGATATCAGCGACCTCGTCCTGGAATACGGCGGCTCCATGAGCGGCGAGCACGGCGACGGCCTCGTTCGCAGCGTCTGGAACGAGAAGATGTTCGGCAGCCAGCTGTACAACGCCTTCCGAGAGGTGAAGCAGGCCTTCGACCCCAACGGCATCATGAACCCCGGCAAGATCGTCGACTCGCCGCCAATGACGGAGAACCTTCGGATGGGTCCCGCCTACTCCACGACGCCCGTGGACGCCGTGTTCACATATCAGGAAGGCGGCTTCGCCAGCGCGATCGAGATGTGCAACGGTCAGGGCGCATGCCGCAAGGTACTTGGCGGAACGATGTGTCCCTCCTACATGGTGACGCGAGACGAGGAGCACTCCACCCGCGGGCGGGCCAACGCGCTGAGGGGCGCCATGTCGGGCGCATTGCCGCCCGGCTCCTTCACCAGCGAGCGCATGTACGAGGTCATGGACCTCTGCCTAGAATGCAAGGGCTGCAAGGCCGAGTGTCCATCCAACGTAGACATGGCGAAGATCAAGTACGAGTTCCTGGACAAGTACTACAAGGCGAACGGCCTGCCCTTGAGAAACCGCCTGCTTGGGAATATCGCGTCAATTAACCGCTGGGGCTCGTTCTTCGCGCCGATATCCAACTGGTCGCTGCGGTCCGGACTGGTGCGAGATATGCTCGATACGTATCTTGGTATAGACAAGCGGCGAAGGCTCCCCGAGCTGGCGAGCCAGACTTTTTTGCAGTGGGTCAAGTCGCGCAACGGCTCTGAGCAGCCCCGAGGAAGGCTCGGACAGGTGGTCCTGTTTCCGGACACCTTCACAAACTACAACCACCCAGAGCTTGGCAAGGCCGCGAAAAAAGTGCTGGAGCGCCTGGGCTATGAAGTCGTGCTGCCGAAGGTCGTCTGTTGCGGGCGTCCCATGCTATCCAAGGGCATGCTGGACAAGGCGCAGAGGAACGCCAGGGTAAACGTGGACGCGATCTACCCGTACGTATCGCAGGGCGCCAAGCTGGTCGGCATCGAGCCCAGCTGCATCCTGAGCTTCAAGGACGACTATCCCGACCTTTTGCCCGGCGATCCCAAGGCACGGGCGGTCGCCGACAACACCATGTTGATCGAGGAGTTCGTAATCCACGCGCAGGAATCGGACGGCGCAAGACTGGAGTTTACCAACCCTCCAGGCAGGATAATGCTGCACGGACACTGTCACCAGAAGGCCATGGTGGGGACCGGCCCCGCGATGAGCGTGCTGCGTTCCCTGCCGGGCTGCGAGGTCAGCGAGATACCTTCGGGGTGCTGCGGGATGGCCGGCTCCTTCGGGATGGAGAAGGAGCACTACGACATCTCCATGAGCATAGGCGAGCTGGTGCTCTTCCCATCAATTCGCGCCCAGGATGGTGAATTCGTCGTCGTCGCGGAGGGCATATCGTGCCGTCAGCAGATCGAGCATGGGACCGGAAAGCGGTCAAAACACCTCGTGGAGGTCTTAGCGGACGCGCTGTAAGCAATAGTATAATACGTCGACGAGGCATCTCGACCTACTCGATGCAGACAGGCGGGCCTGGTGATTGTAGGCGTCCCAAAAGAGACCAAGGCCGAGGAATACAGGGTGTCGCTGACCCCTGACAAGGTGGACCTGCTCGTAAAAAACGGCCACAGGGTACTGGTCGAGTCCCATGCGGGCGAAGGCGCAGGCTTTCCCGACAGGCATTTTGAGGCTGTCGGAGCCGTCATAGAGAAAGAGGCCGCCAGGGTATTCGACGCCTCGGATATGATCGTGAAGGTCAAAGAGCCCCAGCCACTGGAATACGGCTTTTTCCACGAAGACCAGATCCTTTTCACGTATCTGCACCTGGCCCCACAGCCGGAGCTGACTCAGTCCCTCCTGGATTCCAGGGTAGCCGCCATCGCCTACGAGACCGTTCAAAGCGACGATGGAGAGCTTCCACTCCTGTACCCCATGAGCGAGATAGCCGGCAAGCTGGCGCCCTTCGTGGCGGCGAGGCTGCTACAGAACATAGCGGGCGGGCCCGGTAAGCTGCTCGGTAGGGTTCCCGGCGCAAAGCCGTCCAATATGGTAATCGTGGGCGGAGGAACGGTGGGTTTCAACGCATCGCTGGTGGCCCAGTCCGTCGGCGCCGACGTGACCATCGTCGACGTCAATCTGGAGCGCCTGAGGTACATAAGCCTGATAACCCACGGAGCGATCGATACCGTCGTGTCCACGCCTGCCAACGTCGCCGATCTGCTATCCACGGCGGACGTAGTCGTGGGAGCCGTTCTCGTGCCGGGTGCGTCCGCCCCCAAGGTCGTGACCCGTGATATGATCGGCGTGATGCGCGAAGGCTCACTTATCATCGATGTGGCCATCGACCAGGGCGGTTCGGTGGAGGACATACGTCCAACTTCACACAAGAAGCCGACGTATGTCGAAGGGGGCGTCACCAGATACGCGGTGCCTAATATGCCTGGAATAGTCGGGAACACCTCCAGCGTGTCGCTGTCCAACGCGACTTACCCCTACGTATTGGACCTGGCGAACGGCGGCATGGAGGCGTGCGTCCAAAATGGCGGGCCGCTTTCCAGAGGCGTCAACACCTACAGGGGACATGTCACTCACGAAGCGGTTGCCAGGGCCCTCGGCTTCGATTACGTCCCGCTCAAAGAGGTCTCTGCTTAGCGGCAACGGTGTGCCGGCGCTAGGCTCGCTTTCGTGGCTTTCGCATCCAACCAGTAAGAACGCATCCGGGCTAAGCATATTAACGAGCGGGCTAATATTTCTCCGGCGGCCGCATCCGATTGGAGTTCAGGAGAAGACCATGGGCATCGAGCATCTAGAAGTCGCTGCCGACAACCTTACGACGCTTTGTAATCCGGAAGACCTCGGCTTCGAGACGACCGCCGAGCTCGAGCCCCTGGACGGAACTATCGGCCAGGAGCGAGCTGAGAGCGCCATGGAGCTGTCGCTCGAGATAGACTCCCCCGGCTTCAACGTATACATCTCCGGAAACGCGGGCTCCGGCAGAAACACGGCGCTCAAGTCCCAGCTGGCCCGCATCGCCTGCACCAAGCCGGTACCGCCTGATTGGGGCTACGTGCACAATTTCGACGAGCCCTCTCAGCCCCTCGCGATCAGTCTTCCATGCGGCATGATGCGGCTCCTCGCCCAAGACATGGCGGAGCTGGTGACCTCTTGCAGGCACGACATTCCGGCGGCCTTCGAAAGCGACGACTATACGCATCGCATCGAGGAAGTTACACAGGAGTTCCAGATAAAGCGACAGGCGATTACCGACGACCTCGAGCAGGTGGCCCAGAAGGTCGGATTCACGCTGACCTTCACACAGGTCGGCATCACGCCCGTGCCTGTCAAAGACGGTCAGCAGATGACACAGGAGGAGTTCACCGGCCTCTCGGACGAGGAGCGTGAAGAGCTCCGTGAGCGGGCGGAGTCCATTCAGCACGACATCACGCACGCCACTCAAGAGATGAGGCGCTTCAGCAAAGAGGTGGGCGAGCGCGTGAAAGAGGTGGACACCGAGCTGGTGCGCTTTACCCTGACGCCCATCGTCAACGAGCTCAAGGAAAAGTTCAAGGACCACACCAAGGTCGTCGATTACATCAATCATGTCGAGGCCGATATGGTGGACAACCTGAATATCTTCAAGCCGCAGGAACCGCAGCAGGCGCCCCAAATACCGGGAATTACCAACGGCCAGAGGGACGTCGACCTCTTCGACAAGTATCGCGTCAACGACCTGATCGACAATACCACCTGTGAGGGCGCACCGATCATTTTCGAGTACAGCCCAACCTACTACAACCTGTTCGGCAGAATCGAGTACCGTGCGCGGGTTGGGACCTTTACTACGGACCTGACGATGATCAAGCCCGGCGCCATGCACAGGGCCAACGGCGGGTATCTGGTCATTCAGGCCCGCGACCTGCTGATGAGTCCCTTATCCTGGGAGACGCTGAAGCGCACCCTCAGGAGCGGAGAGGTCCAGATCGAAAACATAGGTGAGCAATACAGTCCCCTGCCCTCCGCGACGCTGAGGCCCGAGACCATTCCTGTAAACGCCAAGATCATCTTGGTGGGCAGTCCGATGCTGGTCCAGATGCTGCGTGGGTCCGACGAAGACTTTCGCAGGTATTTCAAGGTCGTAGCCGACTTCGATTCCGTCATGACCAGAAACAAGGGGAACATGACGAAGTACGCCGGGTTCGTGGCAGGCCAGGCCGCCCTCAACGGGCTGCAACCCTTCCACAAGACGGCTGTCGCCAAGATCATGGACTACTCCAGCCGCCTCGTCGAAGACCAGGACAAGCTGACGACAAGGTTCATGGACATTGCCGACATGCTCACCGAGTCCAACTACTGGGCCAAAAAGGCCGGCGCCGACATCGTACTGGACGAGCACGTCAAGCAGGCGATAGAGCAAAAGCACTACCGCCTTAGTCAGACGGAAGACCGCCTCCAGGAGTTCATCGAGGACGGCACCATTCAGATCGAGACCGAGGGGGCGAAGACCGGCCAGGTAAACGGACTCGCCGTCTACTCGTTAGGTGACTACTCCTTTGGCAAGCCCAGCAAGATCACGGCCAGGGTCTCCCTCGGCCGCGGCCAGATCCTCAACATCGAACGCGAGACTCAGATGAGCGGAAAGATTCACAACAAGGGCTTCATGACCCTTTCGGGATATCTGCACGGGAAATACGGACATGACAAGCCGCTCTCCCTCTCCGCAAGCATCGGCTTCGAGCAGACGTACAGCGAGGTCGATGGGGACAGCGCGTCCTCCACCGAGCTCTACACCCTGCTGTCTGAGCTGTCGGGGAGGCCGATCGACCAGGGTATAGCGGTCACGGGCTCCGTTAACCAGGCCGGAGACGTTCAGGCCATAGGCGGCGCCACGCACAAGATCGAGGGGTTCTACGCGGTCTGCGAGGCCCAGGGTCTCACGGGCACCCAGGGAGTCATGATTCCGGCGACAAACCTCAGAAACCTCGTTCTTAAAGACGAGGTTGTGAACGCGGTCAGAGACGGCAAGTTTCACATTTACGGTGTGAACACGATCGATGAGGGGATCGAGGTGCTCACAGGAACACCCGCCGGCCAGCACCAGGAAGACGGCTCTTATCCCGAGGGGACCATCCACTACCTGGTGGAGAAGCGCTTCGACGAGATGGCCAAGAAGGCCCGCGAGTACGGACGCGCCAGGAACGAGAGCGACGAGGACTCCGACAGCAAGGGCAAAGACGATACGCCGGCGGAAGCCGATAAGGACGAGGCCTCCTGAACCAACGCCTACAGCAGGGCCAACAGCGCCTCTTCCAGCTCTTCGAACGTGGCAAAGGACTCGAATCGCGCCGATACGATGCCTTCGGAATCGATTACGAAGGACCACTCCGTACTTGGCAGATTCCACTCGATTACGGTGGGCGAGATTATGGCCTGACTCAGATCACCCTGTATCCCCGTCGGGTTGTCGTATAGGTCCACGTGTATGAAGTTGGCCTGGCCCGAATACTTATCCTTCAGCTCCTGGAGCACGTCCACCTGAGGGCCACACACCGCGTTTGTGCAAAACGCCGGGCTCGCCATTACGACAACGGTAGGCAGCCCGGAGTCCACGGCATCAGCAATCGTTATCCGGTACAGGTCGGGGTCCCGCAGCGAGCCGGTGGTGAGGTCGGCGAGAACGCTGCCGTCCGCCAGGGTCTTATTAACGCTTCTTATCGCAGGCGACCCTGCGCTGGGCGCCACGGTGGACTCCGCCACGTCAAACTCCAGCGACGCCTTCAGGGTCCGAGCGTTTTCGTCAAGGACGCTTATCTCCAGTCCCCAGCGCCCGGGCCTGTCGAACTCCAGGTCGGCTGTGTACATGCCGCGGGTATTGAGAGGAAAGCCCCTGAATATACCCAGGGTAGTCTGCTTGAGCTCGCCTTCGGAGCCTTCCGTCGGGTAGTAGAACGAGGACAACGTGGCGATGGGCGACCGCACGAGCCCCTTTTCGGATACGGCTACCACCGCTACCCTCTGCGTTCCAAGACCAAGATCGGGCGTGCCGAATATGAGATGCACGCCGTCGGTCGATACCGGTCCCTTGATGAGCGGCACCTCGTTGAACCGCGAAGTCATGGCCTCGACGACAACTGGTTCCGCATCGCCTAGAGATACTATCTCAGCCGGTTCGGCGTTCTCCGACGGAACCGTAACGGAGCATGCGGAAATGAAAATCGCAAAGACCCCGATCAGTCCGGTCAGATAGTTAGCCTTCATTATCATCGAACCCAAAGCCCTCCCTGTTGGGTTCGCCGCCCTCGTACACGCCAAACGTGTATGCGAAGACCGAAAAACCCAGAGCGTTCGAGCTGAGCTTCAGCTCGTGCCCGCCAAATTCCACCAGGTTAACCACGTTGTACATGCGGGCCGCGTCTACATTAATAAAGCTGTTCCCATCTGAGTCATATTGGATGTCCGCTCCCGCGTCCGCCCTGGGAAGAGGCGCCTCGTCCATGGTCACACGGACCTCCAGCTCTGACACGTCGGTGGGCAGCATGACTATGTTCACGCTGGTGGCGAAGAACTTGATCGCGAGGTAGTCCTCGTACTCAGTAGTCGCCC